>JACREA010000222.1 GCA_016218465.1 Nitrosomonadales bacterium
CACCGCCGACTGGGTGATCTCGTAGAACACCACACGTTGCATATCCTTGTTCTTCAGGCCGCGTTTGGCTTTGAGCAGCTCGGAAATGTGCCAGGCAATCGCCTCTCCTTCGCGGTCCGGGTCAGGCGCCAGATAGATGTGATCCGCTGCTGCCGCTGCTTTGGCAATCGCGTCTACATGTTTGCTGTTGCGCGCGATGGTTTCGTATTTCATCGCAAAATTATTTTCGGGATCGACCGCGCCAGTCTTGGGAATCAGGTCGCGCACATGCCCGTACGAGGCAAGCACTTCAAAATCCTTGCCCAGGTATTTTTTAAGCGTTTTTGCCTTTGCCGGAGATTCGACGATCAGGAGGTTGGATGCCATGCGTTATGGTTCAGTGTAATTGCGCGGAATGAATCGGTGTCAGCAATTCCTCGATCAGCAGCGGATCGATATCCTGGTGGCGATTCCACAACACCATCAGCATGATCAGCTTGAGCTTGTCCAGCGCGAGATTTTCCTGTTGAAGCGCGACGGCGCGGTCGATAATCATTTCGCGCTCAACAGCAGAGATCAGGTGTTGCTGTTCGGCGAATAACAGAAATTGGCGTGCTTCGAAACTGACACGTTGCAGCTCCAGGTCGGCGAAATGGCGCTGTCCTGCGTGTTCCAGGCTGGACGGATAGCTTTCCGGGTTTTGATGTTGCAACGCGGACAACCATGTCAATGCTTCGGTGATCTCGTCACCTTCGAAACCGGCGGCGGAAAGTTTGCGGGACAATTTTTCCGGCTCTGGATAGCTGCCCGCATCGAAGTAACTTTCAAACAGGTACATCAGGATTTCAAACATATTATGTGCGGTAATTAATGGATTCGTTGGTACAAACCGCCGGGTATCGTATTGATGTGCCCGCTCAGTTCGAGCGTCAACAGCATGGCGGATAGCTCGGCTACCGTCAAGCCGCTGCGATTTCTGAGCGTGTCCAAATCTACAGGATCGAAGCCGACATGATCAAGAAGCGCGAAGCCTGTGCCTTGAATATCAGGATCTTGTGCTAATGAGTTTAGAGCCGGGGTAATAAGCGAGGCGCCCAATTCTTCAAGAATGTCTTGCGCGGTCTCGACCAGTTTCGCGCCCTGTTTGAGCAGCGCATGACAACCTTTGCTTTGCGGCGCATGTATCGAGCCGGGAACGGCGAACACGTCCCTGCCCTGCTCAAGGGCCAGCCGTGCGGTGATCAGCGAGCCGCTTTGCAGCGAAGCTTCCACCACCAGGCAACCCAGGCTCATGCCGCTGATAATGCGATTGCGACGGGGGAAATTTGCGGGTAGCGGTGGTGTTCCTAGCGGGAATTCAGAGATCAGCACGCCTTGCTGTGCGAGTGCGTGAGCCAGATCACGATTGGCGGACGGATAGACTTTATCCAAACCGGTGCCTACCACGGCAATACTGCTGCCTTGCCCACACAATGCGCCGCGATGCGCCGCGGCATCGATGCCGTGTGCCATACCGCTGATGATGCATAGCCCTGCATCACTCAATGATTTGGCAAATGCTTCGGCGTTGCTGATGCCCTGCGGTGTGGCATTGCGGCTGCCGACCACGGCCAGCGCAGAGTGATTGAGCAGTTCGAGCCGTCCCTTCACATATAACAATAGCGGCGGGTCTGTAATGTTCAACAGGGCTTGAGGATAGTCGCTATCAGCGAGGGTGACGATATGGTTGTTGGTGTCTTCCAGCCAGGCCAAAGTTTGCGCAATGACATCGTTGGCGACGCCTTTGCTGATTTCAGCGGCAACATCGGCTTTGACGACAGACTTGAGCGAACCGATGGATGCGGCAAAAACCGCTTCCGGTGAGCCGAATTCCTTCAACAGCCGACGCGCTCCCTCACCGCCCAAACCTCGAGTCAGGCTCAGTGCCAGCCATGCTTCGAGCGAAACATCAACTTTCATTGTTTACGGAGTTTGTGCGCGATCCAGCAACTGCACTGGCAGTTTTGTTTGCATCACCAGTGCATACGACACCTTATTGAATACGCGGAACACGAACACCAAGCCATAGCGTTCGTCCGGCAATGTATAAGCCTTGTCCCAGCTGAAAAAGGATTTGCTTTTTTCCTTGATAACTTCTCCTTTGCGATACAGGGCCAGCACATGTCCAACCTCCAGCCCATCGCGTGCGCCCTTATTTAAAACAATGGCGGTATTTTGTCCTGCCTGTGATACCCCGCCATAAACTGAAATTACACGGGCGGAAATGTTGGTTTCTGGAGCGCGCGGCAGGTAAGGGCCGGACGTATCGATGGAAGGTGCGACCAGCAGGTCACCCTGATAAGCTTCCTGTACTGAATGAGTGATCGAAATGGTGCTGACTTCTGCAAAAGCCTTTACTTCGGCTTCGCCAAGGTAAACCGCTTCAACACCCAACTTCTCATCTGTTTCCGGGTCGACAAATTTCTTGCCAGGGCGGTAAATTTGCCATTTGTCGCCCTTGTCCGCAGTCAGTCCTCTGGCAAAGCCGGTGTCGAACTTGCCAAGCACCACCCGGCCTTCGCGCGCACCGATCAGCGTTGGCGCATCCTTCAACGCACCTTCTTCAATTACCAACGGCTGACTCAAAAATGGCCCAATTACGCTGGCGGGAATGCTCGGTATGGCATCGTGAGTACTTTGGACTTCATGTACTTTGGGGGAGAGCTTGACGACGTTGCGTGTATCGCTTGAAGTGCCCGTATCCTGAGCGATGGCAGTACCGCCGGTAACACTTGGCTGGCTTGTATCCGTTTGTCCGATGCGCAATGTGCCGTTGGTACGGTCCAGATTGACCACATCTCCAGGATATATCCAGTGCGGATCTTTAATGGTGTCTTTGTTCAGTCCCCAGATATGCGGCCATTTCCACGGGTCCTTGAAAAACTTGCTAGAGATGTCCCACAACGTGTCGCCCTTGACGACGGTGTATCGATCCGGGGCGTCTGGACGAATGTCCTGGCTACTGTCCGTGCGAATCTGAAGCTGATCGGCACAAGCCAGTATGGGCAGCAAAAAGCAAATCAGCGATATAATCTTGCGCATGGAAAACTCCGGCAGAATCAATATAAAGGGCACGCAATATTGCTGCGTTGCTTTAAATTCTGCATCCAGCCATCTAAATTAGCAAGCATTTATGGGAATCTTTAAAATCTACTGTGGTGCAATAGCGGCATGGCAATCCTGAAAATTTTGCAGTATCCCGATGAGCGGCTTCACAAGATCGCCAGGAAAGTTGAGCGAGTCGATGAAGCTATCCGCAAACTGGTGAAAGACATGGCAGAGACCATGTATGCTGCGCCTGGCGTGGGATTGGCAGCAACACAAGTGGACATTCATGAGCAAGTCATAGTGGTGGACGCTTCCGAGGCGCATGACAAACTAATGGTTTTCATCAATCCGGAAATCGTCGCCAGTAGCGGTGAGGAGGTAAGCGAGGAAGGCTGCCTGTCGGTGCCGGGCATTTACGAGAAGGTCTGCCGCGCGGAAAAAGTGACGGTACGTGCACTTGATGAGAAAGGCAAACCGTTCTCGCTGGAAGCGGAAGGATTTCTGGCGGTCTGCATCCAGCATGAAATGGATCACTTGCGCGGCAAGGTGTTCGTCGAGTACCTGTCGCAGCTCAAACAGACGCGGATTCGCGCGAAGCTGAAAAAGCACCAACGCGAGACCCTGTAGCTACTTTCCATTGTCCCAACAAAAAGAACTCTATCCGCAGATTACGCAGATTTTCGCCGATTAAACAACATGCAATATTTGATTGCCGGTTTGCCTTTTGGGTAATGTGGCACACACCAGCAACAGTCTAAGAATCTGCGTTAATCTGCGTAATCTGCGGACAAATGCTTGTGCCAGGATAAACCATTATGAAAATCATCTTTGCCGGAACGCCGTATTTCGCGGCCAGCGCGCTGGCCGCGCTGCTCAAGGAGCACCGGGTTGTCGCAGTGCTGACACAGCCGGATCGCCCTGCCGGGCGGGGTATGCGGCTCACCGCCAGTCCGGTAAAGCAGCTTGCCCTGCAACACGGTTTGCCGGTACTGCAACCTGCCACATTGAAGACAGAAGAATCGCAGCGTTCAATCGCAACGCTGGATGCCGATGTGATGGTGGTCGCCGCATATGGGCTGATTTTGCCGAAGGCCGTGCTGCAGCTACCGCGCTATGGTTGCCTGAATATTCATGCTTCATTGCTGCCGCGCTGGCGAGGGGCGGCGCCGATTCCACGCGCGATCCTGGCGGGCGACAGCGAGACCGGCATCACCATCATGCAGATGGATGAAGGGCTGGATACCGGCGACATGCTGTTGCGCCGGGCATGCCCGATTGCGCAAAACGACACCGCCCAAACTTTGCATGACAAATTGGCCAAGATGGGTGCGGACTGTATTGTCGAAGCGTTGCGCCTGTTGCAGGCAAACCGCCTGACGCCGGTCCGGCAGGACGATGCGGCGGCAATTTACGCCGCCAAACTGCTTAAGAGCGAGGCGCAGATCGACTGGCGGCAGGATGCGCGGCAGCTCGAACGCGCGGTGCGCGCATTTAACCCATTTCCGGTTTGCCATGCAGATTTTAAGGGCGTGGCGTTAAAAGTCTGGCAGTCCGGATTATGTAACGACACGCAAGGTGAACCGGGCAAGGTGCTGGCGGTGGACAAATACGGCATCACCGTCGCTTGCGGCAAGGGCGCGCTACGTCTGGAAATATTGCAGCGCCCCGGCGGCAAGGCGCAACCGGCCGCACAGTTTTTGCAGGCCGTGCCGGTCAAGGCTGGCGATAATTTCTCGATTAACTAAATGCACAACATACAACTCGCCGCAGGCCAAATTGTTCAACAGGTGCTTGCGGACGGGCGCAATCTTAATCAGGTGCTGGATGAGTCGCTGCGCAAAAAAGCGGTATGGACTCTGGCACAGCGCGCGGCCCTGCAGGATATGAGCTATGGCACGTTGCGTTTTTACGGCCAATTGCGCGCGCTGTTAGGCCTTTTGCTGCATAAGCCGATGCTGGATCAGCGTATCTACTATGTGTTACTGGTTGCGCTGTACCAATTGCAATACAGCAAAGCCGCGCCGCATGCCGTGGTCGATCATGCGGTGCGTTCCGCACAAATGCTGAACGCGAAAGTGAGCGGTCTGGTGAACGCGATCCTGCGCAATTTCCTGCGCAGCCGTGACGCATTGCTGGAACAAGCTGCGCTACGTGCTGAAGGTAAATACAGTTACCCGCAATGGTGGATTGATGAACTGCAAGCGCAGTATGGCGAGCGTAGCGCGGCGATGCTGACAGCGGGAAATCTGCATCCGCCGATGACGTTGCGCGTCAATCAGCGACGTGGCACGACAGCTGA
>JACREA010000224.1 GCA_016218465.1 Nitrosomonadales bacterium
CAACCATGCCCTATACAAAAACGGCTGGACAACGGATACCTCGCTGCAATTTTATCGTTCAAAAGACCAATTTGGCAGTACGACAACGCGCACTTCGCCCGTGGTACGCGGCGCTTATCGCATCAAGGAGCAGTTCTATTTTGATATGGACGGCGGCATTGAAATCACTAAACTCAATGGCACGCAGGGAACCACCAAGACGACCCGCTACTTCTTCTCGGGAGGCCTGCGCTGGGATTTCTAAAGAGATCGATGTAACAAATTGACGGGGCCGTCGGGCTTAATACCTGACGGCCCCGTATCTTTGAAGCGCCTGCAAATTCAATCACTGCCTGGGAATTCAAGCGCGATTCTTTCGATTGACTTGATTGGTTGCTGATCGCGATTGTCGCCAGCCGGAATCGCGTGTTATTCTCAGCTATCCTTAAAGCCGCTCAAGATACATGTCCGTTCCCATAAAAACCCCGCAAGAAATCGAAAAAATGCGTGTGGCTGGCCGTTTGACCGGCGAGGTGCTTGATTACATCACCCCGTTCGTCAAAGCAGGCGTAACGACAAACGAGCTGGACAAACTGTGCCACGACTTCATCATCAATGTTCAACGTGCCATTCCCGCCCCGCTTGATTACGCCCCCCAGGGGCACGCACCCTATCCAAAATCGATTTGCACCTCGATCAATCATCAGGTTTGCCATGGCGTGCCAAGCGACAAGGCGCTCAAGAATAGCGACATCGTCAATCTGGACATCACTGTCATCAAGGACGATTACCACGGCGACAGCAGCCGCATGTTTTATGTCGGTGAACCATCGATTCAGGCCAGGCGTTTGTGCGAAGTCACCTGGCAATCGCTATGGCGCGGCATACGCGCAGTCAAGCCGGGCGCACAACTTGGCGACATCGGTCATGCGATCCAGAGCTTTGTCGAACCGCTGGGCTTCAGTGTAGTGCGCGAATTCTGCGGTCATGGCATCGGCAAGCGGTTTCATGAGGAACCACAGGTGTTGCATTACGGGCGCCCGAAAACCGGCCTGAAACTCGAAGCCGGCATGACCTTCACCATCGAACCGATGATCAATGCAGGCAAGGCTGCCATCAAGCAACTCGGCGATGGATGGACCGTCGTCACCAAAGACCACAGCCTGTCGGCCCAATATGAGCACACCATACTTGTCACCGATAACGGCTATGAAGTGTTGACTGTTTCCGATGGTTGCCCTACCCCGCCAAACCAATAGCTCAATCGCCGCATTGCGCGAGTCTTTGCGCAACGATCGCACAGCCCTCGAACAGAGCTATCTGCAACATGGCAATGCAGCACGATTGCTCGAAGCGCACAGCCGGCTGATAGACAAATATTTGCGCCAAGTCTGGCGGCAAATCGCGATGCCTGACCGCATTGCATTGGCGGCGGCAGGCGGATACGGACGCAAAAAACTATACCCCAAATCGGATATCGATCTGCTGATCCTGCTGGATTCCGAGCCGGATGATGCGTTGCAGCAACAATTGCATCAGCTGATTGGCGTGTTATGGGATATCGGGCTTGAAGTCGGCCATAGCGTCCGCACCGTTGCTCAATGCATGAAGGAGTCCGCCGATGTCACTGTGCAAACCAACCTCCTTGAAGCGCGCATGCTCTGCGGCAATAAGGATTTGTTCGATGAATTGTGCGATAGCGTGCAACAGCACCTCGACCTGCGCGCCTTTTATCATGCCAAGCTGCAAGAGCAGCAGCGACGCCACGCGCGCTACGCCGAAGCCGATTACAATCTTGAACCGAATCTGAAAGAAAGCCCGGGCGGCCTGCGCGATTTGCAGACCGTCACCTGGATCGCACGTGCGGCGGGCCTTGGAACGCACTGGAGAGAGCTCGCGAAAATCGGGTTGCTCACGACTGCCGAGGCGCGCCAGGTTGCGCGTCACAGCACCTTGCTGGCAACGCTGCGCATCCGTTTGCATTACCTTGCCAAACGGCACGAAGACCGCTTGCTGTTCGATTTCCAGACAAGACTCGCCGAACAAATGGGCATTGCGGCATCGGCCAACCGGCGAGCCAGCGAGCATTTGATGCAACGCTACTACCGCACCAGACTGGCTATTCGCCAATTCAACACCATCCTGTTGCAAAGCCTGTACGTCTACCTGTTCCGCGAAACACCCTTGCAATATGCGCTGAATGAAAGATTTCTGGTCATCGGTACATTGCTGGAAATCCGCGATGAACATTTATTCGAACGTAGTCCGGAAGCCATCTTTGAATTGTTCCTGCTGATGGAACAACATCGCGAACTGACCGACCTGAGCGCAACGACGTTACGCGCGCTGTGGCGCGCGCAACATCTGGTCGATGCCGCATTTCGCCGCAATCTGATCAACCGGGCGCGCTTCATGGAAATCCTGCGCCAGCCGCATGGAGTCCTTCACGCGCTGCGGCGCATGAACCAGTACGGAATCCTTGGCCGTTATATCCCCGCCTTCGGGCGCATCGTCGGGCAGATGCAGCATGACCTGTTTCATGTCTATACGGTGGATGAGCACATCCTGATGGTAATACGTAACTTGCGCCGTTTCGCCGAACCGGAATTTGCGCACGAAATCCCGCTGTGCAGCAATTTGCTAAACGAATTCGCCCGCCCGGAAGTACTGTATATCGCCGGATTGTTTCATGACATCGCAAAAGGGCGCGGCGGCGATCACTCGCAACTGGGCAAGAAAGATGCACGTGCATTTTGCGTACAACACCAACTCAGCCGTGACGACAGCGACCTGATCGTGTGGCTGGTAGAACACCATCTGACTCTATCCTCCACTGCGCAGAAACAGGATTTGTCCAACCCCGAAGTCATCGCAAATTTCGCCGGAAAAATAAAAAACGACCGCTATCTGGTTGCGCTCTATCTGCTGACCGTAGCGGATGTACGAGGAACCAGCCCAAAAATATGGAATGCCTGGAAAGCCAAATTGATGGAAGACTTGTTCCATCAAACGCGCCGCTACATGAGCGATGGCAAGTCCACAAATTACCTTGAAGACATCCGCAAGCATGCCATCACAGAACTTAACCTCAATGCGATGGCGCCAGAATCCTACCAATTGTTATGGGCACAACTCGACGACAGTTACTTTCTGGATCACGAGGCGCAGGAAATTGCCTGGCATACCCGCCTGCTGGCACACAAAGTGAATGCCGCAACACCCATCGTAAAGACGCGCTTAAGCCACGCCGGAGAAGGTTTGCAGGTAATGGTGTATTGCCCGGATCAGCGCGCCTTGTTTGCGCGCATCTGCAATTTTATCGCGCGCATGAATTACACCATCGCCGAAGCCAAGATCCACACCACGCGGCACGGCTATGCGCTGGACAGTTTTCAGATCATGGAAGCCTCACGCAGCGACACGGCATATCGTGACATCATGACCTATATCGAATTTGAGTTGGCGCAGCAAATTGCACAGGCCAAGCCGATTGCGCTTGCAGCACATGGACGTGTAAATCGCCAACTCAAGCACTTCCCCATCGCCACCGAAGTCGAGATCAAACCGGATAACAAGGGAATGTACGTGCTGTCGCTTATCACCGGAGACCGGCCCGGCCTGCTGGCGCGCGTTGCGCTGATCATGGACACGCACAGGATCCGCCTGCACCGCGCCAAGATCAACACACTGGGCAGCCGCGCCGAAGACATCTTCTGGGTCAGCGGAGAGATACTCGCCAACCCTGAGGTGACCAGCTCCTTTATCAAAGAACTGCTGGAGAAAATCTAGATACAAGGGCTACTCTGCTTCACAACCCGCTGAGCACCTTGATATGTGCAAGCGCGCTACGTCCCAGCGCATGCAGTTCATAGCCGCCTTCCAGCGCAGAGACGATGCGGCCATACGCGTATTTTTCAGCGATGCGTTTTATCTCCTTCGTTACCCACTCATAGTCCGCTTCGGTGAGCCGCAGCATCGCCATATCGTCATCCCGGTGGGCGTCGAAACCCGCTGAAAACATCAGCAACTCCGG
>JACREA010000226.1 GCA_016218465.1 Nitrosomonadales bacterium
CGCCGTTACCAGCCCGCCCATTTCCGCTACCAGCATCGCCGGCGGAACCCGCATTGCCGACCAGTCCAGGCGCAGGATGTTATCCACCGCCTTGACCAGAAACCCCTGTGTATGGCCGTTGTACTCCGTAACAATCATGATCTCCGCCTTGTCATCGGTCTCTATCCCCGTGTATTTGGCCAGATCGATCACCGGGACCAGTTCCCCTCGCAAACTCACCATGCCCTCCACTGACGGCGGCATTTCCGGCGCACGTGTAATTTTCGGAATATGCATCACTTCGCGCACCTTGAATACGTTGATGCCGAAGGTTTCCTCGCGTCCGGTGCGCTTGTCCAGGCCAAGCATGAACATCAGGATTTCCAGTTTGTTGGTTCCTGCCAGCTTGGTGCGGGCATCAATATTTTTTAACAGATCCGACATTTTTCATCCTTTCGTGAATCTCCATGCTGCAAAGCTTCCGCTGTTAATCCAAGATAATCCATTAGCCCGTCATTCCCGCGCAGGCGGGAATCCAGCAAGGACAAGCATCCCGCGAAGCGGACAAAACAAGCCGCTTGCGGCGAGTTTCGAGGAACGGCCAAATCGCGATGTTGTCCCGCTTCGCGGGAGATTTTTTAATCACATGGATTCCCGCCTGCGCGGGAATGACGCAGTTTTGCGCTAATGGGCTATTCGTGCTCATCTCAAAACTCCGGGTTCTTGTCAAAAAACGCAAAGCATTTTTTAATCATGCTGCGCTTGCCTTCGTCCGCGTTCACGAATTCCACGCCACATACATAACCATCCGCTTCCTTCCGCTGCCAGAGGATGCGTCCCTTGATATGCAAAGGTTCCTGGCGTTCATACTGATTCAGGTCTTCGTTGGGCAGGTATATGGAAAGATCAGCCTGCTCGCTCTCATTCACAGGATGTGGAAGTCTCAGGCGCAGGCCGGTCAGGGAGAAATCGCTGCTCACGGCCTCTATTGTCTGTCCGCCATTGGATATTTTTACCAGCAGGCTGTTTTGCGCCCGTGGCGCATGGCGTTTCTCATGCTGTACGGGCTCAATAACGACCCCGCTGGTGAACGTAAAGCCGGACATGATGCCGTTAAGCCTGCCTGCAACCGCGCGCAAATCATCGCCAATGGCGGCTGTGATATCTACTTTGGCTCCGCTTTCTTTCAAAATTGCAAACAGGGTTTCCAGCATGGATTGCAGCAAACCGAACTGCTCCAGTTGCTGTTGGCTCGCGCCGGAAATCCCTTGATTGGCTTTTGCGGTTTCGACCGCATTACCGGCCATTTCCTCGATGGCGCTGGCGGTTTTTCCCGCTTCTTCCTGCGTGATATTCACTTTCTGCACCACCACATCCATCGTTGCAGCCACTTGCTGCACCTTGCCGGAAAGTTTTCCGATGATATCGCTGACTTCTGTCGCCGAGTGGGTGGTCCGCTCGGCAAGCTTTCTTACCTCATCCGCCACCACCGCGAAGCCGCGGCCCTGCTCTCCGGCGCGGGCTGCTTCAATGGCGGCGTTGAGCGCGAGCAGGTTGGTTTGTTCGGCAATCTCCTTGATGGTCTTGACGATGTTGTGGATCTGCCGGGCGGATTGTTCCAGTTCCTGGATTTCAAGGGAAGCGCGGCCAACTTGCCGGGTGGTTTCTTCCATCGAGCCGATGTTCTGATGCACGTTCTCGATGCCTTCCCGCGCCAAGGTTTCGACTTGTCTTGAACGTCCTGCCGCTTCGACGGCTTGCGCCTGCACGGTGGAGGAAATTTGATGCAATTGCCGCATTGCGCCGGTCACTTCTCCGGAGTGGCTTTCCTGCTGTTTGCTGACCTCGGAAATCTCGTTTGAGATCGTGGCGACCTGATAAGACGATTGGCCCATGTTCCGGCTGCAATCTTCGATTTCCCGCATGATGCCGGAGAAGCGCTCGATCAGCCCGTTGAACGCTGTCGAGGCCTGCCCGATTTCTTCCTGGCCATACACCGTGGCGCGCGCGTTCAAGTTTCCGTCCGACGACATTTGCACCATCACGCCGCGCAGTTCACTGATAGAGCGGTTGATGCTGCGAATGATCGAAAATCCCAGCACCCCGCCCAATGCCGCGCCGATCAAGGCTAATGCGATGGAAAACATGCGCATGGTATGGTAGAGGGCGTCGGACTTTTCATTTGCGCTTTGGGCATCGCGCATTTGCATTTCGATCAATGCGTCCAATGCCTCATTCAGCGGAGCGTTCAGGGAAGTGATTTGCTCTACCTGTATCCGCTTGACCTCGGCCACATTATTGGCGCGCATCGCGGCCACGGCCGGTTTGATGCCCCCTTCGACAAAACGGTTGCGCACCTCGGTAAATTTTGCCGCCAGCATCCTGTCTTCCTCGTCAACCAGGGCGCCACTCAGGGCAATCGCTGTAAAGCCCTCCCATTGCTTGTCAATCAACGCCTTGTTTTCCGCTATCTTCTGAATGTCTTCCGCCATTTTTTCAGGCTGTGCAATCGCGTTGGAGATGGCAAGCCGGTTGCTCAGGTTGGCCCGGTAGATGGCATTCAATTGCATGATGGGAACCACCCGGTCGTCGTACACCGACTTCATCGCGCTATTCGATTTGCCGGAGGCATACAAGCTCGCCCCGCCGACAGCCGCCACCACCGCCAGCAACAAGACCAGCAGGAAGGTTAACCGCGTGCTGATTTTCATGTTGTTCAGCATCATCAAACTCCTTAATCGTTAGGGGAGAAGGGGGAAGTGATCGCGCCTTCGGCGCTTAAGGGGGAAGGGAAAAACTTGCAGCCCCTTCACCCTTCACCCTTCACACCTTGAACCGGCTCACCGCACCCTGCAACTCCCTGGACA
>JACREA010000228.1 GCA_016218465.1 Nitrosomonadales bacterium
CACGGCATCGGGCGGTTCCGCGTCAACGTGTTCATGCAGCAGCAACGCGTCGGTATGGTGTTGCGTACGATTACCACCAAGATTCCGGATATCGATCAGATGGGGTTGCCGCCGATACTGAAAGATATAGTGATGACCAAACGCGGCCTGGTAATTCTGGTCGGCGGCACCGGATCGGGAAAATCCACCACGCTGGCCGCGATGATCGGCCATCGCAACAAGAACAGCTACGGCCATATCATCACGATCGAAGACCCGGTGGAATATGTTCATGATCACATCAATTGCATGATCACGCACCGCGAAGTCGGCGTAGATACCGACAACTGGCAAAATGCGCTGAAGAACACCCTTCGTCAGGCGCCCGACGTGATTTTGATCGGCGAAATACGCGACCACGAAACCATGGAACATGCCGTGGCTTTTGCCGAGACAGGCCACCTGTGTTTGGCTACTTTGCACGCCAACAGCGCCAACCAGGCACTTGACCGTATCATCAACTTCTTTCCGGAAGAACGCCGCACTCAGTTGCTGATGGATTTGTCGCTCAATATCAAATCGCTTATTTCGCAACGCTTGATCCCGAAAAAAGACGGCACGGGTCGTGCCGCTGCGATTGAAATCCTGCTCAACTCGCCGCTGATCGCCGACCTGATTTTCAAAGGCGAGGTGAATTCAATCAAGGAGGTGATGTCGAAGTCGCGTGAGTTGGGCATGGAAACCTTTGACGGTGCGCTGTTCAAGCTTTATGAAGACGGCCAGATTTCCTATGAGGATGCCTTGAAGAACGCCGACTCGGTTAACGATCTGCGTTTGCGCATCAAGCTGGAGAGCAAGACGTCGGTAGACCGGGATGTGATGAGCGGTACGGATAAGATGCAGTTGCACTGATCTCGATTTATGGGCGGCGGTTGCTGCCCGACACGATTTTGTATTCCAGCAAACGGCATTCGATTGCGCCGTTGAATAACGGAGTGCGCCTTGAAGGGGACAGGCGCATCAGCTTCAAAATCGCCTTGTCCGCAGTGAACAGATAAGCCGTCCAGCCGCCGAATTTTTTCTTCAGAGCATCGCCCAGTTTAGGGTAAAGCTCCGCCAGTTCGTCCAGTTCGCCCATCCGTTCGCCATAGGGCAGGTTGGCCACCAATACTCCCTGTTCAGCGGGTGCCGAAATTTCCAGAATATTGGCCTGCTTGAGCGCTACACATTCAGACAGACCCGCCTCTTCCAGATTACGTGATGCAGCCTTCAGCGCGTCACCGTATAAATCGCTGCCGTAAATTTCCAGCGGCTTGGCTGGCAACTGCGCAGCAATCGCCTGTTCGCGCATTGCCTGCCACTTTGCGGCATCGAAATTCAGCAGTTTTTCGAAAGCAAAATTCCGCGCGATACCGGGCTGGATATTCAGCGACATTTGCGCTGCCTCGATCAGGAATGTGCCGCTGCCGCACATCGGGTCGAGCAGCGGCGTGCCCGGCTGCCATTTTGCCAGGCGCAAAATGCCCGCCGCCAGATTTTCCCGGATGGGTGCGATATTGGTGTGCTGGCGCACGCCGCGCTTGAACAGCGCATCGCCTGAGGTATCCAGGTACAGCATCAGCTTGCTGTCTTCAATGAACACATGAATGCGTATGTCCGGTTGCAGCGTGTCCACGCTGGGGCGTTCGTTGCAGTGGGCGCGGAAGCGGTCGCACACCGCATCCTTGACCAGCAGCGTGATGAATTCCAGACTTTTCAGCGGGCAGCGAATCGCCGTGGTATTCACGCGTATGGTGTTGGTCACGTCGAACCAGCGTTGCCATTGCAGCTCGAACACCGCTTTATAAATATCCTGTTCGTTGCGATATTGCGTTTCTGCGACACGCCACAAGATGCGGCTGGCGATGCGGCTTTCCAGGTTGGCGCGATAACACAGCGCCCAGTCGCCGGAGAATTGCACGCCGCCTTCTGTGCCGCGCACGTTCCTGGCGCCGAATGTTTCAAGGTCGCCGCATAAGACGGCTTCAAGGCCGCGCGGGCAGGGGGCAAAAAAATCAGGCATGAATCAGAAGGGTTTGACTGTTACAAGAATGACAATGGCAGCAAGCATTAGCACGGGAATTTCGTTGAACCAGCGATAGAACACATGACTGCGCGTGTTTTGGTCGGCGGCGAACTGTTTCAGCAGCCTGCCGCAATAGTAATGGTAGCCCAGCAGCAGCAATACCAGGAACAGTTTGGCGTGCAGCCAGCCGCCGCCGAAACCGTAGCCCAGCCATAACCACAGGCCAAAACCAACGGCCAGCCAGGCTATCGGCGTGACGAAGCGATACAGCTTGCCCTCCATCAGCTTCAGCCGCGCGATCTCGGCAGGCTCGGTCGCCATCGCGTGGTTGACGAAAATACGCGGCAGATAGAACAAGCCGGCAAACCAGCTCACTACAAAAATGATATGAAACGACTTAACCCACAGCATACAAAATCCTCACCTCATTGCGACAAACGCCGCCGGAACAACACCAGCGATACATAAAAACCGGTTAACGCATAACCCAGCAACACCGCGACATGCAGCAGCGCATGGGGCGGTGCATTGCCGCTCATCAGCGGACGGGCGATATTCACCGCGTGTGTCAGCGGCAGTGCGGAGGATACATTCTGCCACAGCGGAGGCAGTTGCTCGACCGGAAAGAATACGCCGCAGAGCAGCATCATCGGCGTGATCACCAGCGTGAAATAGTACATGAAGAAATCATAACTCGGCGCCAGTGCGGTCACGATGAGTCCCATTGCGGCAAAACACAGACCGACCATCAGCGCTAGCGGGGCGAGCCACAGCAACATCGGGGAATGCGACAGACCGAGCAGCCAGACCGCCACCAACACAGTGACGCCGGACAGCAGGCTCTTGCTTGCCGCCCACAGCATTTCCGCGAGCACGATATCGTCCAGCGTGACCGGGGTGTTCATGATCGCTTCCCAGGTGCGCTGTTCCTTCATGCGCGAGAAGCCGGAATACAGCGCCTCGAAGCTGGCGCTGTTCATCGTGCTGTAGCAGATCGTGCCTGCGGCGAGGAATACCAGGTAGGACGTGCCGCCCATCTGCGGCAGCAGGCTGCCGAGGCCGTAGCCCAGGCCCAGCAGGTAGATCATCGGGTCGGCGATGTGGCCGATGATGGAGGAGGCTGCCAGCTTCTTCCACACCAGCAGGTGGCGTTGCCAGATGGGGAAAAAGCGCAGGCTCAGGCGCGGCGGGGCGAAGTGGTGGCTATTCATCGCAGTTTGAAAAATGGCGTGTCCACGAAAAACACGAAAAGCACGAATAAAAACCAGAAAAAACCTTTCCGTAAGCCAGCGCACAATGGATGATGCATTGCTCTGAGGCAGCCTGCCGTTTTATTTCGTGCCTTTCGTGTTTTTCGTGGACGAATGGTTTGAGGTTTGTGGTCATTCCCTCATCTCCCTGCCAGTCAGCTTGAGGAACACATCCTCCAGATTTGCCGGGCGATGCAGGTAACGCAGGTCAGGATGCCGCTGCAATTCCTTCAACAGCGGCTGCGCATCGGTCACATAGCAAAACACCGACTCGCCGCTTACCTCAAAGCGCTGCGCGTGCCGGGTTGCATGGTTTTTCGCCCATTGTGCAGCACGTTCGCCGAACACTTCCACTACTTGCGGCTCGATGTTCCGGTCGATCAGGTCGCGCGGCGAGCCTTCGCTGATCAGGCGCCCGTTGTCCATGATCGCGAGGCGGTGGCAAAGGCGTTCAGCCTCGTCCATGAAATGTGTCGTGAGCAGCAGCGTTTTGCCTTGCACGGTCAGCTCGTGCAGGCGTTGCCATATGAGGTGGCGCGCCTGCGGATCGAGGCCAGTGGTTGGCTCATCGAGGAACAGGACTTCCGGGTCGTTCACCAGTGCGCGCGCCAGCGTAAGGCGGCGCTTCATGCCTCCGGACAGCGTGGGGATTTTCACGTCCTTTTTGTGCGCGAGGCTGGCGAACTCCAGCAGCGCGGGAATGCGCGCCTCAATCTCGCTGTCCTTCATGCCGAAGTAGCGTCCATACACCAGCAGGTTTTCTGCCACGGTGAAATCCGGGTCGAGGTTGTCTACCTGCGGCACCACGCCCACACGCAGCCGCGCCTCGCGCGCATGTCGCGGCACAGCATGCCCGAGCAGTCTGAGATGCCCGCCGTCCGGCTCGATCAGGCCCAGCATCAAACGCAGCGTAGTGGTCTTGCCCGCCCCATTTGGGCCGAGCAGGCCGAAACATTCGCCCTTGTTGAGGCTGATGCTGACGCCATCCACCACCGCTTGGCCGGCGTAGGATTTGTGCAGGTTCTGTGCGGAGAGAACCGTGGTCATAACTGCTGCCCTTGAAAGTGCTGCATCACAATCTGCTTGATCTGGTGCAGGCGTCCGTGGAAGAAATGTTCCGCCCCCGGCAACACCACGATGGGCAGATTCTGCGGGCGCGCCCATTCCATCACTTCAGAGAGCGGCACCACGTCATCCTGCTCGCCGTGGATCAGCAGGGTGTTATGCGGCACATGCGGCATGCCTGTACTATTTTCAAATGAAGGAACGGAACGCCCGACCGCAGGCGCAACCAGAACCAGCCGCTGAGGATGCAGTTGCTGCGCGGCGCGCGCCTGCACATAGCCGCCGAACGAAAAGCCGGACAGGATCAGCGGCAGGTGTCCATACTCCCGCCGCGCGTGATGCACCACCGCCAGCACATCCTCGATCTCGCCGTCGCCTTCATCGAACTCGCCCGCGCTGTTGCCCACGCCGCGAAAATTAAAGCGCAGCGCGGCACAGCCCAGCTCCGTAAAAGCCTTGGTCAACGTGGTGACCACCTTGTTGCCCATCGTCCCTCCCATTGTGGGCAATGGATGTGCGACCACGGCAATCGCGCGCGGAGCCGCGTCGGGCAGGTGCAGCACCCCCTCAAGCTGGCCGGCTGGCCCGGCAAAAATTACATTTCGCTGCGAGGGCATCAGATTTTCAGGCGCTCCACAACTCTCCCGTTTTTCAAATGCTCTTCGATGATTTCGTCGAGATCGTTGTTGTCCACGTAGGTGTACCAGGTCGCCTCGGGATATACCACGATGACCGGGCCATCGTCGCAGCGATCCATGCACCCGGCAGCGTTGATGCGGATTTTGTTCTTGCGGGTGGAAATGTCGAGTTCCTTGACCTTTTTCTTCATGTAATCGCGCGCCTTTTCCGCGCCGTGATTGTTGCAGCAATCTTCGCCACCCTTGCGCTGGTTGGTGCAGAAAAAAACATGCTTATCGAAATAACTCATGGCAGGCTCCTTGGTTGGGGACGCATTGATTAAATAGTGCTGAATTATACTTTCCGGATGAGCCACAGGTGGAACAACAGCAGTATCGGGAAGGTCAGTGTGATGGTCTGCGCAAGGCCGTTGTAAGTAAGCAAATGTCCGTAATGCCAGTGATAGACGGATGTTGCCGCGTGCGGCGTGCTGTTGTCCAATACGAAATTCACGATGGCAAAATAGAATATTGCTGCCGCTGCGCCGAAGATTATCGCTGTGGCGCGAGGCAACCTCATTGCGGTGAGCAAAAACAGCATCCCTATCAGTATCCCCAACATGGCCTCGCTGTTGATCCATAGCAGCAACGCCCACGACTTGAGCAACAATGCGGCAGCGAAGAACTTCGCCACCGCCACTACACTCAACACCCCCAGCAATGCCGAGGCGATATTTCGATGAGTCCGCAGCAAGGTCAGCATCAGCGTGCCCAGCATCAATAAATTCAGCGTCACCGCAGCGCTTGCCCACCAATTGAACGGAGAGGGCGCCAGCTTCACAAAAGGTCGATGCGCCACTTCGCTGATAAAGATGTTGCCCAGCATCGGCATGGAAGGGTTGACCTGCCCGAACATCCACATCGCGAGCAAGGCCAGTCCGAAATCCATTTCCTTGCCATGATGAAACAAGCCGCTACGCCAATATGCCAGCTTTGCGACAAGCCAGGACCACGAAGTTATTCTTACCGCCAGCAGCACACCTATAAGTGTACCTGCGCTGTTGGACAGCAAATCCATGTTCGAGCTGACTCGCGTGGGCAAATACATTTGCAGATACTCCATGCAAGCCGATAACAACACACCCAGGAACAAGCCGGATATCGCGCTGGCTGCCGCACCAAAACGCGCACGCAACGCCGTGCAAACCAGCAAACCGAACGGCAGATAGGCCAGCAAGTTGGCCGATGCATCGAATCCGGTATAGGTAAGGCGCAAGGGCATGCCGAGCACCTCGGCGAAATCCAGTCCCTGATCGCGCCAGCCGGTAAAGGGCGGCAGGCTGGCGTACACGATGAACAGCGTATAGCCGACTGCCAGCCAGGTGCGTAGCCGAGCGCGGGTTTTGATAATCGGGATTTTTTCCATTCTTTATGTCGGCATGCTTGATGTCAGTTGAATGGCAGGCAGTTATGCAAGTTTAACCTATTCGACAAAAAGTCCACGGCTCATTGAGTTGGCCTCTTTTGCAGGGTGTCACCGTGCTAAACTCCACATCGAAGCTGGCTAGACAGTCGCTGCGCGCCTCGTGCGCGGAGAGGAAAGTCCGGGCTCCGCAGAGCAGGATGCCGGTTAACGACCGGACGCCGTGAGGCGATGGAAAGTGCCACAGAAAATACACCGCCGATGGCCGCGCAAGCGGATCAGGCAAGGTTGAAATGGCGAGGTAAGAGCTCACCGCGCTGGTGGCAACATCAGCGGCAGGGTAAACCCCATCCGGAGCAAGATCAAATAGGCTGACCATGACGTTGCTCGCGTCGTCAGCGGGTAGATTGCTTGAGCGTAAGGTAACGAAACGCCTAGAGGAATGACTGTCCACGACAGAACCCGGCTTATCGGCCAGCTTCACTTTTTTCGCGGGCGAACAAACGCGATACTGACCCATTAGCTGCATTCCTGACTCAATCATCCCTAGCATAACGCTACTTATAGTCTGTCGCCCCATAGTCATCATTCGTAGAGAATGATGACTCCATTCAGTCTTGGTGTTGTTATGGTACGAAACCAGAATGACTCTCTTCGCGCAACGCTCGCAGAAAATATTAAAGCGTTTCGGAGCATACAAGGGCTGTCTCAAGAAGGACTCGCAGAACTTTGCGGTTTGCACCGCACCTATATCGGCTCGGTCGAAAGACAAGAGCGAAATGTCACCCTCAGCACATTAGAAATAATTTCTGTAGCCTTAGGTACTACCGTACCGGAACTTCTTACTCGTTCAAAGAGCAAGCGGTAAATACAGACAAGGGGGAGCGGTGAGCCTTAATAGCAAAGATAAGAAGAAGCTACTCGAAAGTCTTGAACGCCTTACACCAGCTCAATTTCATTGGATTAAAGCAGCAATTTTTGCCTTTGATACGCCCCGCGTATTCTGGCGAGCATCCAACTCTAACCTAGTGACACAATCAGTACTCGATAACCTTGGAGATCGCCTACTCAGTCACCATGCCAATAGTCGGCAATCCCTCAGTAAAGATCGCTTTGAATTCGCCCTTGAAGCGGCCCTTAATGCTTCAAATATTTCTGCCCAGCTTGTCGCAAGCCGTACTAATCGTGGCCATGACATAACTGTTATGGGTGTCCCCGTAAGTCTAAAAACAGAGGCCGCAAAGAGCATTAAGGAAAACACCATCCATGTAAGCAAGTGGATGGAGCTAGGCAAAGGCAAATGGGAGCTTCCTCGTTTGAGAGACCTCTTTCTGGAGCATATGCAAAGCTATGAGCGCATCTTCACTCTACGCTGCCTTACTTCTGATCCGACCCAAATTAGGTACGAACTGGTTGAAATACCTAAATCGCTTTTGCTTGAAGCAAAAAATTGTGAGTTTGAAGTATGTAAGAACAGTAAGCAAAATCCCAAGCCTGGCTACGGTTACATAAAGGATGCTTCTGGAAATATTAAATTTGAGTTGTATTTCGACGGTGGCACAGAGCGAAAACTACAGATCAAACACTTAAGAAAAGATTTATGTAAGGTACATGCCACTTGGAAATTCGGATTAACGGCACTTAAGCAATCGCTCACGTGCTAGCTCAGCATACTCACTCTTGAGTTCGATCCCAACACTGTTTCGCCCAAGCTCATTACAAACAACTCCAGTAGTACCCGATCCAAAGAATGGATCCAGCACGTAATCACCACAACGCGAACCTGCGGAAACGCACAGTTGTACGAGTGCGCGCGGATACACCGCGAAATGACTACCAGGATATGGTTCAGTATTGACGTTCCAGACAGTTCGGCGATTCTTAGTTTGCTGCTTTGCATCTTGAGCTGTTTCCATGACCGCCTCCCAATCGTAAAAGTACTTCTCCGATTTAGAAAAAAGGAAAACATACTCATGAGAACGCGTTGGACGATCCTTTACGCTCTCAGGTTGGCAGTTTGGCTTGTTCCAGATAATGTCTGTGCGTAAATACCAACCATCCTCCTGTAGGGCGAATGCAAGTCTCCATGGCACCCCGATCAAATCTTTTGGTTTCAAACCTTCAGGAGTCGGCGGACGATAGTCCATTGCTCTACCCTTGTTTTTGTCGTCCGCATCCCGCCAAGTACGACCACCTGATGTATAACTATCTCCGATATTCAGCCACAAGGTACCGTCATCAGCTATAGTTCTACGAACCTCGCGGAATAGACAAACCAAATCCGCTATGTAGGTATCCACCGAAGCTTCCGCTCCTATCTGCCCTTCAACCCCATAATCACGCAACCCCCAATAGGGCGGTGAAGTCACTACGCATTGAAAATGACGATCTGGAAAATCGTGGAGTACACGCCTTGCATCACCCACGATAATTTCGCAACGATTCTTTGGGTGGTCCTGCAAATGTTCTGCAAGGGTTTTCGGCTCTTCATGAAAGAGGTCCAACTCCTTCGTAATGGGAGTTATGGAATGTGGCTTGTCGGTATCACAACCTACTGACTCTGGATGGACTTCTAGCATTTTTTCATTGAAATTCATTACTTGAGTGCTACTTATAGTATTCAAACATCCAGAGAACGTCAAGGATCAAGCTATTGGGGTGCTTCGCAATTGTAAGCGACATCCACCTATGGCAAGCGGCTGTCCGCGAGCCTGGAATTGGTTTTCAGTAGTCCTGCCTCATCGCTGAGTACATGAGCGGCTTCGTTCAGCAATATATCCTTAGCGTTTTTATTCGCATCCTCGATGGCCAGGTCAGCGCTGAGTTTACGTTCGCTGGATAACATGCCGTCGTCCTGAAGTGCATGGTTCATGGACTCGGCAGATGCCTTGCCAGATTCATGGTTTCCCTTGTTTTTCTCACGAGCCTTTTCGCGTGCTTCCTGCGTTGCATGCTCTTTACGGCGGTCGGCTTCATTGAGCGAGATCAGGTTTTCCCGGCGCAGTTTGTTGAACTCGGCAATATCTTCCTGCAAATACTGGAAGTCTTTGTCATGGCTTACGCGCTTGTTGTGGTTTGCGATCAACGTGGGCATGATCCCTGTCAGATCACCTGCCGGCGTATAGTCAGCCGCCTTTATCTGTGTCCAGGGCAAGGCATTGTCGAAGCTGGATTCACCAAATTCCTCCGCGTCAGTCACCGTCGGAAGGGCGATATCCGGAGCCACGCCGCGCAATTGGGTGGTGCCGCCATTGATACGGAAAAACTGGGCGATGGTCATCTTGAGTTCGCCGAATTTCGGTTTGTCATTGCTCGCGATTTGATCAAGATCTGCCACGGTCTGCACTGTGCCTTTTCCAAAGCTGGGCTCACCGATCACAACTCCTCGCCCGTAATCCTGTATCGCTGCCGCGAAAATTTCCGAGGCCGAGGCCGAGGCACGATTGATGAGCACTCCCAGCGGACCATCCCAGGCAAGGCCTGCATTCGTGTCGCTCTCAACGGATACCCTGCCCTTGGAGTCGCGTTGCTGTACCACGGGGCCTTTGTCAATGAACAGGCCGGTCAGTTCGATGGCTTCGTTCAATGAACCGCCGCCATTGTTACGCAGGTCCACCAGCACGCCATCCACCTTGTCTTTTTTCAGTTCATCCAGCAGGAGCGATACATCCCGGGTAGCACTTTTGAAATCCTTGTCGCCTTTCTGGCGGGCAGCAAAATCCTGATAGAAGCCGGGCAGGGAGATCACGCCGATGTGGCGCGTTACCGCCCCCTCTTTAACCTCGATGATTGATTTCTTCGCGGCCTGCTTATCCAGGCTGATCTTTTTTCGAACCAGTGAAATGAGGTTGTGTTTGCCATCAGCGCCCGCTTCTGCGGGCAGCACATCAAGACGCACCACAGAATCTTCTGCGCCGCGTATCAAGGCCACCGCGTCGTCAATGCGCCAGCCCATGATTTCAGTCATCGGGCCATCTTCGCCTTGCCCGACTCCCACGATGCGGTCACCGGCTTTCAGCTTGCCCGACAGGGCCGCCGGGCCGCCTGCCACCAGCTCGCGGATCGTAGTGTATTCATCCCTGGTATTAAGCACGGCGCCGATGCCAACAAGTGATAGTTTCATCGATATATCGAACTCTTCAGAAGCGCGCACCCCGAAATAATTGGTATGCGGGTCTATGGCCGTCGCATAGGCGTTCATGAAGGTTTGAAATGCGTCTTCACTTTTGATCTTGGAGAGGCTGTTCAGGGAATTGTCATAGCGTTTCCCCAGTGTTTCGATGATGCTTTGATTATCCTTGCCGGCCAGTTTGAGACGCAGCCAGTCGTTTTTGACTCGCTTGCGCCACAAATCATTCAACTCGTCTTCAGATTTTGGCCATGGCGCATTCTTGCGGGTGTATTGATAGCTTTCCTTCTTCTTGAAGTCAAAACCATTGGTCAGCAAGGAGCGGGCATAGCTAAGGCGTTCAGTCATTCGCTGCTGATAGAGATTAAATATGGCGAAAGGGATGCTCAGGTCTTCGTCGAGTATTGCGTCGTCAAGCCTGGTTCGCGCATCGGCGAAATGATCAATGTCAGCCTGTAGGAAGAATACCTTTTCGCTATCCAGCATCTTCAGATAGTTGTCGAATATTTGCGAAGATAAACTATCGTCCAGCGTCAAGTGTTTGTAATGATACCGGCTTAGAATTTCAGCGGATAAAAGAGCTGCTTGAGGCTGTTGTTCCAGCGGCATAAGCTGCGGGGCGGCCTGCGTTGTATTGAGCGCAGCCAAAGCAAACGCCAGCAATATCCACAGTAACTTATTTTTCATTTGTATATCCAGAAGGAAAATATGGGGCAGAGCACATTTAAACGATTGAAGATGGACAGGATAAAAGGCGCCAAGTTCAATATTTTATCCGATATGGAAATCAACTTGAGTCCAAATGATTCATGACACTGGAAACATCATTGTTGCATCCAACTCTGATCGGAAAATGCCGTCATTGGCCTTAGTCTGTGTACCTTCGCCAAATCCGAAGATCTCAGGGGTGATTTGTTTTCATTCTGCTGATTCTGGCAGATCACCCGTTGCGCTGACCTGCTAAAATTCGCCATCTTTTCAGCCAACCTGAACTGCCATGACCAGCCCACTTTTTTCTCCGCTCCATTTACGCCAACTTGCTCTAGCGAACCGCATCGTGATCGCGCCGATGTGTCAGTACTCGGCACAGGACGGCAATGTGGGCGACTGGCACGTGATGCATCTGGGGAATTTGTCGCACAGCGGCGCGGCGATGCTGATTGTGGAAGCGACCGGGGTCGCGCCGGAAGGGCGCATCACGCCGAATTGTCCCGGCCTGTGGAGCGATGCCAACGAGGCCGCTTTTGCCCACGTGCTGAATGCGGTCCGGCAATACTCGGCTATGCCCATTGCGATCCAGTTGGCTCATGCGGGGCGCAAGGCTTCATGTGCGGTGCCGTGGCAGGGCGGCAGGCAATTGCCGGAGCAGGGTGGGGGATGGGCGACTGTGGCGCCTTCCGCGATTCCGTTCAATGATTCCGATTTCGCGCCGCGGGTACTTGATAAAGTGGGTATGCAGCGGATACGCGATGCCTTCGTGCAGGCCGCGCGTCGCGCCGACCGCATCGGAATAGACTCAATCGAGCTTCATGCCGCGCACGGTTATTTGCTGCACCAGTTTCTCTCGCCGTTGACCAACGCGCGCACCGACGACTATGGCGGCAGCTTGGGAAATCGTATGCGTTTCCCGCTGGAAATATTTGCGGCTGTCCGCGCCGTCTGGCCGGAAAACAAGCCAATGGGCATACGCGTCTCCGCCACCGATTGGGTGGAGGGCGGATGGGACCTGGAACAAACCGTGGCGTTGGCGGCGGAACTGAAAGCCAGGGGCTGCGACTTTATCCACGTCTCCAGCGGTGGCCTGTCGCCCAAACAGCAGATGGCGGGCGACCCGGGATATCAGGTGCCGTTCGCGCGACGCATCAAGCAGGAAACCGGCTTGACCACGATTGCGGTCGGTCTGATCACCGAAGCAAAACAGGCCGAAGCCATTGTGAAGGAGGACAGTGCCGACTTGGTGGCGCTGGCGCGCGGCATACTCTACGACCCGCGCTGGCCGTGGCACGCCGCCGCCGAGCTGGGCGCGCAAGTATCCGCACCACCCCAATACTGGCGCAGCTCATCGGCTGATTTGTTCAAGCCATAAGGTTGATAACGCGGAAGCAATAAGGCCGCGTTTTCCTAGAGGTATTAACTGTCCGCGACAGAACCCCGCTTATCGGCAAGATTCACTTTTTTGCCGGTTGATTCACATACTGCTTGGCCGCATCAGCCAGCAACTTGCTAATCTTCCTTCGCAACGCAACAGGGGCGGTCACTTCAATACCATTTCCTTGCGACATGAGCCACCAATGCAACTGCCAGGAATCCGCAACGGTAGCGGTCAGTTTCACGCGATCTCCTTCGCTCTGTAATTTTTGATCTAGGGATAACGGCGTTTCTTCAAGGATGCGTGCCAGCCACTCTGTCACCCATGCGCTTAATCGAACTGTCTTGCCGTTGCCAAAATGCAACCCACCCGCCTGAATGTACGCATCCAAATCAAAGCCATCTGGGCGCTTTATCGGCTCGCCGGTGCGTGTGGCACTTGTCATGCGATGCACCGCGTAAAGACGCACATCGGCGTAGTCAAAGGCTGTAGCCACCAAATAGGTGACAGGGCCGCGACTCACCATTCCCAACGGATGTAGCCGCATTGGTTTAATTTCCTCGGAATCCATCCCACGATATTCGACCCCGATCTGTTCATCCGCCAGCAGTGCTTCTTGCACTGCAACCAGCACTGAAGAATCAATCA
>JACREA010000231.1 GCA_016218465.1 Nitrosomonadales bacterium
GGCGCGCCTCGCCATGCTCGAGGACCTGGAAAACGCGCGGCGAAAAGTCGAGCAGGCGCATATTGAGTGGATGGCCGCGCTGGATGTGGTGAACGACCCGATCTTCCTGCACGACAAGCAGTTTCACATTCTGCGTTGCAACAAGGCTTACCAGCAACGCGCCGGGATTCCGTTCCATGAACTCATCGGCCAGCCCTACTACGAAGTCTTCCCGAAAACCGGCGCACCGCTACCCTGCTGCCTGCGGGCGATGGAAAAAGCAGAAGAAGAAGAAGAAGAAGTGCTGGCCGGCGATGCGATCTACCGCTCGCGCGCTTTTTCCGTGCATGACGAGCAGGGCGCTCATCTCTACTCCGTGCATACCCTCGAAGACATCACCGAGCGCCGCCGTATCGAACTTACGCTGCACGAGAGCGAGGAAAAATTCCGCAAGATCAGCGAGTCGGCGCAGGACGCCATCATCATGATGGCGGACAAACATATCTCGTTCTGGAACGCTGCCGCCGAACGCATCTTCGGCTATACCGCCGCAGAAGTGGTCGGGCAGGAACTGCATGCCCTGATCGTGCCGGAACCGGCGCACGCCAGGTTTGAGCAAGCCTTCCCGCATTTTCAGGCAAGCGGCGAGGGGCCGATCATCGGCAAGGTGATCGAGGTCACCGCGCTGCGCAAGGGCGGCGAGGAATTTCCGGCCGAGTTATCCATTTCCGCGACGCAATTCGGCGGACAGTGGCATGCCATCGGCATCGTGCGCGACATCACCCGGCGCAAGCGGGCGGAAGAAGAACTGCGGCTGAGGGCGCAGCTTCTGGACAGCACCAATGACTCGATCTTCGTGCATGATTTCGACGGGAAATTCGTTTACCTGAATGAAGCCGCCTGGAAGATGCGCGGCTATACGCGGGGCGAGTTGATGGGCATGAATCTGCAAGTGCTCGATACGCCGGAGTACGGAAAACTCGTCGAGGCCCGGAGCAGGGAGTTGATGGAGAAGGGACACTGCATTTTCGAATCCGCGCACCGCCGCAAGGATGGCTCCGTCATGCCGATCGAGGTCAGCGCGCGCATCATCGAAACTGACGGCCGCAAGCTGGTTCTTGCCGCGGCGCGCGACATCACCGAGCGCAATCGGGCGGAGGATACGCTGCGCGAGAGCGAGGAACGGTTCCATCATCTGTTCGAGAACATGAGCAGCGGTGTGGCGGTTTACCAGCCCGACGCGGCGTGCGAGGCGTTTACCTTCAAGTCGGTCAACAAGGCGGCCGAACGTATTGACCAGGTGCGGCGCGAGGATATCGTAGGCCGCAACGTGGAAGAAGTCTTTCCGGGCGTGCGCGCCTTCGGCGTGCTGGAAGTGTTTCAGCGCGTGTGCCGCAGCGGCTCCCCGGAACATTTCCCCGCCGCCTTCTATCAGGACGAGCATATTTCCGGGTGGCGCGACAATTATGTTTACCGGCTCAAATCGGGCGAAATTGTCGCGGTCTATGACGACGTGACCGAGCGCAAGCAGGCGGAGCAGACGTTGCGCGAGAGCGAGAAGCTCTATCGCTCCCTGTTCGAGAACATGCTGAACGGTTTCGCCTATTGCCGGATGATTTTCGAGCAGGATCAGCCGCAGGATTTTATTTATCTCAGCGTCAATCCCGCTTATGAGAGGCTGACCGGGAGGAAAAACGTCGTTGGCAAAAGAGTGTCCGAAGTCATTCCAGGCATCCGGCAGACCGACCCCGGGATATTCGAAATCTACGGGCGGGTGTCCCTGTCCGGCAAACCGGAACAGTTCGAGATATACGTGGAGGCCACGCAGTCGTGGTATTCAATATCGGCGTACAGCCCGGAGAAAGGTTACTTCGTAGTCGTGTTCGACATCATCACCGAGCGCAAGAAAGCGGAAGCCGCCATTGAGCATGCCAACCGCGCCCTTGCTGCGTTGAGCGCGGTGAACCGCACTCTGGTGCGTGCCGCCAGCGAAGATGAATTATTGCAGTCCATTTGCCAAGCTATCGTCCAACAACGCGCTTACCTGTTGGCCTGGGTGGGCTATAAACAATACGACGAGAACAAGTCCATCAGGGTCATGGCGCGCGCCGGGCATGATGAAGGCTATCTGGATACCATGCGGCTCACTTGGGCTGAAACCGAACGCGGCATGGGGCCGAGCGGGCGCGCCATCCGCAGCGGCGTTACGCAGTTGTGCCAGGATATGGTCAACGATCCAAGTTACCTGTTATGGCGCGATGCGGCATCTCAACGCGGCTATGCTTCCGATATCGCTCTGCCGCTAATTGGGAAAAGCGGGGATGTATTTGGCATCCTCCATGTGTATTCCGGAGAAACGAATACTTTCACCCCCGCCGAAATTGCGCTGCTGGAAGAAATGGCCGGGGATCTGGCGTTTGGCGTGCATACCCTGCATACCCGCCGCGAGCGCGATCTTGCACTGGTGAAAAACCAGGAGCAACTGGTGCAATTGCAAGACAGCCTGGAAGACACGGTGCGGGCAATCGCCACTATCGTCGAAATGCGCGACCCTTACACCGCCGGGCATCAAGTCAGGGTGGCCGATCTGGCTACGGCCATCGCCAAACAGATGGGGATGCCCGAGGAACAAGCGCACGCCATCCATCTCGCCGGCGTGGTGCATGATTTGGGGAAAATCAACGTTCCGGCGGAGATACTCAGCAAGCCGGGCAAGATCACCGATCTTGAATTTGGTTTAATCAAAATCCATCCCCAGGCGGGCTATGATATTTTGAAAGGCATAGACTTTCCCTGGCCGATCGCACAGATGGTATGGCAACACCACGAGCGGCTCGACGGCTCCGGTTATCCGCAAGGGCTCAAGGGCGAGGCGATCCTGCCCGGAGCGCGCATCCTTGCGGTGGCGGACGTGGTCGAGGCGATGTATTCGCACCGGCCTTATCGTCCCGGCTTGGGGATAGAAGTTGCGCTGGCGGAAATCACCAAACAACGCGGTATTTACTTCGACACGCAGGTAGTGGATGCGTGTTTGGCATTGTTCCGCGAGCAGGGTTACCGTTTCAAGTAGGTGCGGATTTAACCAGCCACTTGGTTGCCGTTTTTTGGTAGCCTAGTGGAATGGCTATGCAACGCCATCCGCACATACGGTTCTTAGTCCTTACCAAACAAATCACGGCTGTAAACCTTGTCAGCCACGTCCCGGATGTCGTCAGTAATGCGGTTGGCGACGATGACATCGGACTCTTTCTTGAACTGCGCCAGGTCATTCACCACTCTGGAGTGAAAGAATTCAGGCTCCTTGAGAGCTGGTTCATAGACGATAACCTCGATACCCTTGGCCTTGATGCGTTTCATGATGCCCTGGATGCTGGAAGAGCGGAAGTTGTCGGACCCGCTCTTCATGACCAGGCGGTGAATGCCGACCACCCTCGGGTTGCGCTTGACGATGCTTTCCGCAATAAAATCCTTGCGCGTGGTGTTGGCCTCGACGATAGCATGGATCAGGTTTTGCGGGACATCCTGATAGTTGGCGAGCAGTTGTTTCGTGTCTTTGGGCAGGCAATAGCCGCCGTAACCAAACGAAGGGTTGTTGTAGTGATCTCCGATGCGCGGATCGAGGCTTACCCCCTGGATGATATGCTTTGTATCAAGCCCGTGAGTGGCCGCATAAGTGTCGAGCTCGTTGAAGTATGCCACGCGCATCGCAAGGTAGGTGTTGGCGAAGAGTTTGATCGCCTCGGCCTCGGTCGAGTCGGTAAACAGCGTAGGGATGTCTTGCTTGATCGCGCCTTGCTTGAGCAGAGCGGCGAAAGTTTCGGCACGTGCGGATTGTTCGCCGACGATGATGCGCGAGGGATGCAGGTTGTCATATAGCGCGCGGCCTTCGCGCAAAAACTCCGGCGAGAAAATCAGGTTGCTGCAATTGAATTTCTTTCGTGCTTTGGCGGTGTATCCCACGGGAATGGTGGATTTGATCACCATCACTGCCTGCGGGTTGATGCTCAACACATCCTGGATGACTGACTCGATTGAGCGGATGTTAAAGTAGTTGGTCTCCGGGTCATAGTCTGTCGGGGTGGCGATGATGACATAATCCGCCCCGGTATAGGCTTCGCGCTTGTCCAGTGTTGCTTTAAGGTTGAGGGTCCGGTGACTCAGGTAATCCTCGATCTCGGCATCTTCAATGGGCGAGTGCTTGCGGTTGATCATTTCGACCTTTTCAGGGACGATGTCGACTGCAATCACTTCATTGTGCTGGGCAAGCAGGACGGCGTTGGAAAGGCCTACGTAACCGGTACCGGCAATGGCAATTTTCATGGGTTGAACGTTAGCGTGCTATAAAAATGAGGCGCGCATTATGCCGCAGAATGAACTTCGCGTCAGCCTCCTATGCGTTGACCAGCGCTCGTTCGATCTTCGCATCGGCCTCGCGCGCCAGATTGGTAAGCCTGGTATCACCGAGTATCTGCATCATTGCAGTCGGTTTGACGAATTCCAGCGAAATCTTCCCCGGTGCGATTTCACGGATCACCGCGTTGCATGGCAGCAGGCTGGCCACATCGCTGTTCGCGGCGTAGGCCTCATACGCCAGGTTCGGGTTGCACGCGCCGAGGATCACCGTCGGGATGATCTCCTTGCCGGTCTTTTCCTTGATCTTGCTGTGCATGTCGATGCGCGTAAGGACGCCGAAGCCCTCGGCGGCCAGCGCCTTGGTCGCGCGCTCGATGGCATGGTCAAAGGTGCCGGCGATCTCTCGCTTGAAATTGATGGTGGTCATGGTGTTTCTCCGTGTGGTGATGTGAAAGCTGTTGTTCCAGATGAGGTGCGAATTTATTCGTACGCAAAATAAGTTATGTGCGAATAAATTCGCACCTACCCAGAAATGAACAGGGCGAGCGCAGGAAATCGCGCACCGCCGCAATAGTCGAGCAGGAAGAGCAGGTGTTCCCTGCCAACGCAGATGCTATTTGTTACGCAACGTATTCATCGCGCCGCCCCATGCAATAACCTGATCGAGCATCGTATTGACAGATTTCTCGTGCATGGGTGCCGGCTTGAAGGTGGTGAAGTTCTCGAAATCGGTGAACAGGGAGAGCATGACTTGGGCGCGCACGTCGGCTACTTGCAGCTCGCCCATGACCAGCCGCAAACTTTCTACGGCGCGCGCACCGCCCATGCTGCCGTAAGACACGAAGCCCGCCGCCTTGTTGTTCCACTCCCCGTACAGGAAATCTATCGCGTTCTTGAGCGCGCCGGAGGTGCCGTGGTTGTATTCCGGCGTGACGAAGACGAAGGCGTCGAAAGAGGCAATTTTGGCGGCCCAGGTCTTGGTATGCGGCTGGCTGTATTGCGCCATTGAAGGCGGTACAGGCTCGTCGAGGAGTGGCAGGTTGTAGCTTTTGATATCAACGATTTCAAATGCAGCGTCGCTTCGCTTCTTTGCAATTTCGTACACCCACTTGGCGACTGAATCAGCTTTGCGGCCGGGACGTGTGCTTCCGATGATGATGGCTATCTTGATCATGGCTCATTCCTCCGTAAGAAGTTGATGGCATGCTGTGCGCATGAGGCGCGGCAAGGGCAAGGACTGCCACTGGAACCCAGCCGTTTTGTTACCTTAGCACAAACCGGCTCAGTTCGGGGAGTACGGTCTTATCCAAATTGGGCGCGAGGCAATCCACTTCGATATTCTCCGGCATGGAACGCAGCCATGTGAGCTGGCGTTTCGCCAACTGCCGTGTGGCAGCGATACCTTTATCCAGCAGTTCAACTTTGCTGATTTCGCCTTCGAGATATTGCCACGCCTGGCGGTAGCCGACGCAGCGCATCGAGGTCATGTTTGCGTTCA
>JACREA010000225.1 GCA_016218465.1 Nitrosomonadales bacterium
GATGATGGCCGCAAATTGGCCTTCATCCAATTTGCGTAAGCGGGTCTGGACGTTTCCGCGCAACGGCACGATCTTCAAGTGCGGAAAGCGTGCGCGCAGCTGGCTTTCTCGACGCAGACTGGATGTGCCCACCACGCTGCCTGGCGGCAATGCGGCCAGATTTTCATACCGGCTTGAGACAAAGGCATCGTGCGGGTCCTCGCGCTCGCCGATTGCGGCAAGGACAAATCCCTCCGGCAGGTGCATCGGCACGTCCTTCAGCGAGTGTACGGCGAGATCGGCGCGCCCGTCTTCCAGAGCGGTTTCCAGCTCTTTCACGAACAGGCCTTTGCCGCCGATTTTCGACAGTGTCACATCGAGGATCTGATCGCCCTGAGTGGTCATACCCAAGATGCTGACTTCGGTTTGCGGATATAATTTGCGCAGCCTGTCCCGGATGTATTCGGCTTGCCACATGGCTAATGCACTTTCGCGCGAAGCGATCACCAGACGAGAAGGGGATGGCGAAGTTGATTTTGAAGGGGTTTGATTCATCGGATTTCCTGAATATTGTTGATCATACGCGGTACATTCTAACATGAGGAGCATCGCGCTTTTTCGTATTCATAAGGTATGGGCATGATTAAAAGAGCACTATTTACTTCTTCTATTTGTTTGCTGCTTTCTTCCTGCACTTCGCAGGGAGATGCAAAGCTGGATAGCCTGTTAAATGTCGCGAACAGCAGCAGCGGCAAAAACATTATCAAGGTTGCCACCAGCAAAGACGCCAAAGCCACGGCAAAGTCCATGCTTGAAGCAAAGCGTGAAGTATGGAAAGACGACCCTCTCCAGCTGGTCCGTGACCTGCGCGAGGCAAAGCGCGATTACGAAAAATTGCAGGAAGCTTTGTCCGGCAATGTGAAAAAGAAATGGGGCAAGAAAGAAACTCGATTGCCGGAAAGCAAAACCTACGTCAAATACACCAAGCAATACAAAAGCCGCGCTATCGTGAATTTTGAGCAAGGCGAGATCAGCATTGAAACACTCGAGGAGAATGCCGACGCCAGCCTGAAAAACGCCATCATCTCCACGTTGCTGACGCCGGAAGACCCCGCTTCGGTCGACGTGTTTTCCGACAGAGCCGTCAATACGAACAGCAAGAGCGCCCCGTTTCTGCTGGGCTTGGTTTTGAACGATGCCGGGCAGGAAATTGCGACACAGGATGCGGCCGCCAGTTTCGCCGACAAAATATTGCCGACGGCCAAGACGCGCACGATCCAGACCGAAAACGGCGATAAACCCGTCCGCTTCGTTACTTTCGCGATGGTTGCGAACTTCGAGGATAAAAAGGCGCAAAAATATCTCCAGCACGTTCGCAAATATGCCAAGCAGTACAACGTCAGTCCCAGCCTGGTGCTCGGCGTTATAAAAAGCGAAAGCAGCTTCAATCCCCATGCGGTCAGTGGAGCTCCTGCCTACGGGCTGATGCAACTGGTTCCCACCAGTGGCGGGCGCGAAGCATACCGTCGCGCAAAAAACCAGGATGTCGCTCCCTCCACAAACTATTTACTCGATCCGGAAAACAACATCGAGCTGGGGGCGGCTTATCTGAGCGTCCTCACCTTCGACCAACTGGATAAAGTGAGCGACCGGACGTCGCGCGATTACTGCGTTATCTCTGCCTACAATACCGGGCCGAGCAATGTGATGCGCGCCTTTACTGACGCCAAAGGCAAACAACGTTTCGATGAAGGTTTCCAGCGAATCAACAACCTGAGTCCGGCGCAAGTATTTCAGACGCTGCGCGAAAAGCTTCCGTATGAAGAAACCAGAGGTTATCTGCCCACGGTCAACACCAATCGCAAGCTTTATTACAGCATCGACAAAACTGTAGCATCGGGCGACAATAATTCATCCACACCTTAGGAACGCGCCGATTTAACCAGCTCACCCTGAGCATCGGTTTATCTTCATAAGGTTGCCCAGGATACGATTGCATTTTATCTGGGCTGCACTCGCTAAAGATAATTTGTGTTTGGGTAGGACCTGTTGCACCGTGACTGTTATCACTATCAATTCAGGAGAGAATGTCATGAATAAATTTATCCATCTGCTGCTGTCCGTTTTGATTATTTCAAGCGTTGCAGGTTGCGGCAGCGCACCCGTAGCTAGCGATAATTCTGATGCGCAACGAAGCCGCGCCGAAAAAGCGCAGAGTGAGCTGGGCTCTGATGTTTCAAGGCAAAAATCAGAGAAGTACTAGGCCTGATTTGAAATTTGTGGTTCATCTGTGCTTGCGGGAGCTTGCACCGTCAGCGGCGCCGGTTTTTCCAAGTGAAGCCAGCCTTTCAGGAGTTGCTGTTGAACTGCTGGTAAGCACAGACTTCGTATAGGCGGTGTCCGGTCTCTTGCTGCCGCGTTGCAAGAACTCACAGGGAAATGTTAACGATACTGCCCCCAAGCATGAAACTATCCAGTTAAACCGCGCACAAACTGTACCCAACACTTCCAGCCAATCACTGTGATCAGCATCGCTCAGGAAAATCTCCTCCCGGCGATTCCCGCGCGAGGTGACGTGATAAAGAGCTTCCGAAAATTCTAGTCTGAGTGGTCTTGCCATACGCCAAGTTTAACAGAGGGTGTTGGAATGTTAGCACTGGCCCCGCTTCTGCGATAAACCCTTCGATACGCCCACTGCGCGGGCTAGTAGCTCCATCAGGACCTCGCGCGTAGCTAGGTGTATCGAAGCATGTCCTGAGCTGCGTCGAAGGGCATGAGCGGGGTGGCAGCTGCGGTTTTAAGGATAAAGTGACATTTCGTGAATATTTTTGTCCCTGTTTGGTGTAATATTTCTGTACTTTCCTCACTTCAAGCAAGGCGCATTCTCAGGGAGCTATCATGCAACTTTTCAGCACGCTCGATAAAACGATCAAACTCGGTATCATCATCGTTTCACTATTACTCGCTGGCTGCGGTGGTGGCGGTAGTAGTGGTGGAACTACGGGAAATCCCATCGCACGCACGCCAAGCATTTCCAGTTTTAGCCCTCTGAGTGGTGCAGCGGGAGCGACGGTCACGATCGCCGGAACAAATTTCGACATCACGCCTGCCAACAACACCGTCAAGTTCAACAACGTGACAGCCACGGTTAGCAGCGCGACGGCAACACAGATCGTCGCCGCGGTACCGGCGGGTTCGACCTCCGGGCCGATCTCGGTGGCCAATTCAGGCGGAACCGCATACTCGATGTCTAGCTTCTCGGTAATTCCGACGGCCACTGCGGCCCCGGCGGCCCCCACCGGCGTTACTGCGACCGCCGGCAACACCTCGGTCACGATCACATGGAGTCCCGTCACCGGGGCCGATTCCTACAACCTCTATTGGTCGGCCACGACTGGCGTCACCAAGTTGAACGGCAACAAGTTCACCAGCGCATCGAGCCCGTATATTCAGACCGGACTTGCCAACGGCACTGCCGTCTACTACGTGGTCACGGCGGTGAATAGCGCTGGCGAGTCAGCGGAATCAACACAGGTGAGCGCAACCCCGGCGCCGACAATTCCCCTCGCGCCGACCGGGGTTGCCGCAGTCCCGGCCAATGCCCAGAATTCGATTTCCTGGGATGCAAGCTTCGGCGCGACCTCGTATAACGTGTATTGGTCAACTACGCCTGGTGTTACGCAGACGACTGGCACTGTGATTTCCGGTGTCACGAGCCCTTACGTCCATACCTCACTGTCGAATGGAACTGCGTACTACTACGTCGTCACCGCTGTAAACAGCGCCGGCGTGTCGGCGGAATCGGCAGAGGTGAATGCGACTCCGGTCGCGCCGGCTGTTGCTCCAACTGCTCCGGGCGGCTTGACCGCCACGGCGGGGAACACGCAACTCACGCTAACCTGGAATCCGGTATCGGGCGCGACTTCGTACAACCTGTATTGGTCGACGACAAGCGGTGTCACAAAAACGAACGGCACCAAGATTACCGGTGTGACAAGCCCCTACGTCCACGCTGGGCTGACGAACGGAACCACCTACTACTATGTTGCCACCGCGGAGAACGCCAACGGGGAGTCGGCTGACTCGGCGCAGGCAAGCGCGATTCCGGCGGGCAGCACGAATACCTGGACTTCAGGCACAGCCATGCTCAGCGCACACAACTACACTGTAGGCGGGGTCATCAACGGGAATTTCTACGTAGCGGGTGGCGCAATCGCGGGGTCGATAACCGCAGTGGAGATGTACGACCCAATTGCCAACACCTGGACATCAAAAGCCCCGGCGCTCACGAGCCGTGCCCTTGCAGGCGCCGGCGTGATCAACGGGAAACTGTATGTTGTCGGCGGGTGCATCGGCTCCGACTGCCGGATCGGCATCACCGGCGCGCTCGAGGCATACGACCCCGCAACAAACAGCTGGACCAGCCTCGCGGCTATACCGACCGCGCGCGCTGGCAGTGCGACCGGTGTTATCAACGGCCGGCTTTACGTCGCTGGTGGCACAGGGCCATGCCCGCCGTGCGGGGCGCTAACTGTTGTCGAGTCGTACGATCCTGTTGCAAATACCTGGCAAACTGAACCCGCGTTGCCGTCTGGGGTGGAAGGCGCCCAAGGAACCGTGATCAATAATGTGTTTTATGTAGTCGGCGGTTATACCTGGACAACCAGCAGTGTTGTGAATAGCGTTTACGCATTCGACCCTGTCGCCAATTCGTGGACAATCAAGGCAACCATGCCTACAGCGCGCAATGCGCACGGGGTGGAGGCCGTGAATGGCATCCTGTACGCCTTCGGCGGGGCGAGCACGGCAGTAACGGCGGTGATGGAAGCCTATGATTCGGTGGCTGACCTTTGGACTGCGAAAGCCTCGATGCCGGCTGCGAAGTACGGCATGGGTACCGGTGTGCTCAACGGCAGAATCTATTCTGCGGGCGGTGCCGACAGCGCTGGTACGGCTTTATCTACGGTGGACATTTACCAGCCCTAGCCGTTCGCTAGAAAACGCTTTGTCACAGTCCTGACGGGGGCAAAGCTAATGTAGTTCCAGCAGGAAGATGTTTTCCCGCAATCTGCTCAACCCGCGTAGATGGAAACGCGGATTGTGGGGCAACGCGTCGAGGGCGGGGCCAGGTCTAGATTCGTAGCACCGAATCCCGGATCCGTATATTTCAGTGGTCAGGGTGATTTGTTTTCCACCTCGCGCGCAATCGCTATTGCAACGAAGGCAGGCAATTCTCCACGCTCGTGGGCTTGAGAAATTGTCACCGCCGGCTGTAATGACGCCGAGGCCGCTGCTGTTGCGCTTCAAACTTGAATCCGCGAACTCAAGCTTTTCCCCTTTTTGCTTTTAGCGGGAGAGCTTCCTGCTCTATCGGCAGCGCATGAAATTCAGGGTCTTTGTGCAGCAACACTGTGCCATGTATGCGGGCGCAAGCGGCAATCCATGCGTCGGCCAGCGACAATGGGTAGAGAGCCTTCAGCTCGGCGGCCATGAGCAGCATGGTGTCACTTTCCCGCACCCACTCCACTGGTAATGCCATGCATTGCTGATAGGCCAGCCGCCCGCTGGCTTCATCTTCGTCGCGCCAAACGCGGTACAGCACCTCCATCAGCGAGATAAAACAGCCATAGCAATGCACCTTGCCTTTGGATGCCAGATGCAAGACTTCGGCTACTCGCTCTGCACCTGGCTCGTCGTCGCGCAGCGTCAGCAATGCCGAAGTGTCGAGCGAATAGCGCTTCATTCCTTTGCCAATTCTTCACTGCGTGCGGCAAGAAGACGGGCTGTTGAGCCGCCTTTTCCCTGCCCCCGAAAGGCTTCCACCGGGTTGGCGCGAACAGGCACCACGCGGATAGTGCCGTTGTCCAATACCCATTCAAGACGGTCGGCGGGGCTCAAATGAAACTGGCGGCGTATTGCAGCCGGTATAACGGTCTGTCCGCGTTCGGTAATCGTGCTTCTCATGGCGCGCTCCTTTAATGAATTACAGATTGGCAAATATTGTAATTCGGATTCAGCCTCCTCGCAACTTGAAAAATCTTGAGCTGAAAAATCGCGTGTCTGCCATGAGTGGCAGAGTGAGTCGCTGTTAACGTGCATGAAATTCCATTTCTAAATTGAAAGTACAATGATGTGGGTGCGTAAACGCACCCTTGATTATTGTCGTTTCAAAATAGAATTGGAATAACAAGGACAGATTTTGCATTGCGGCATTTCCGTTAAAGCTAGTGCAGCGTCAACAGGAAGATGCTTTTCTGCAACCCGCTCAGGCCGCGTTCCTGAAAGTACGGGGTTTGCGGTAACGCGTCCAGTTGCGCCAGCAGGCGAACGTTGGCGTGTCTTTTGTACAGTGCCTCTACCTTGCTCTTGGATACCGCAAATGGCGGCCCCGGCATTTCGTGCTGTGGATAGTCGAATGTGATGAGCAGAATTTGCGTTGCGGGCGGCAGGATGCTCACGAGGTGGCGGGCATAGCGCTCGCGCATTCCCGGCGGCAGGGCGATCAGCGATGCGCGGTCGTACACTGCGTTTACTTCCGCCAGGTCATTTTTATTCAAATCGAAAAAATCACCGCACAGGATGCGGATGCCATCCGCTTCGTAATGGTCGAATTTTCCGGCGGTAACGCGATGCGGCGTGTAACCGTTTTCTTTGAAGAACGCTTGCGCTGCGATAGTGCTCAGCTCTACGCCAAGCACCCGGCATCCTTGCTCGCGCAGCCAAAGCATGTCGCGGCTCTTGCCGCACAGCGGCACGAAGACCTCGCCTTTGGATGCAGGATGCAATTCTTTCCAGTATTGGCGCAAATAGGGATTGATCTCGTTCTGGTGAAAACCGATCTCACCCCGTTCCCAGCGCTCCAGCCAAAAATTCTTTTCCATTTTAAAATTGATAAACTATGCCCAAATTATAGGACGTTGATTCCCAATTCACCCCATTGAGGGAATAGTAACCCACCGTTCCGTCGGAAAAAAATGTTTGGTCGATGCCAGCCCCGGTGCTCATTTGCTGAACTTCCACTGAAAAACCAACTCTCCAATCTTTGCTGACATGGTAAGTTGCTTCCATGGCAAGTAAGATTCCCTGACCTTTTGTGGTATGAATAAAACTTACCGGATGAGAAAATTCAGGGCGCAAATTCCAATTTGCATGAGCCGAATAATCAGCCCAATGATATTCCCCCGTAGCAGTCAGTGACCAATCTCCGCCACTTTCCAGCAGAGCATCTATACCCACCCACGGACCTTGCCATTTTGCATCGTAGCTGCTATTTAATCCGGGGAAGGAGCCTGTTGCGGGCAGGGTTTGGAATCCTTCTGTCATCGTCAGATTTTGCTGGTGTATCGATAAACCAACTAATGGGGTAACAGACAGAGAATTTTCGCCAACGTAATTCGGTAGATTCAGCGTTCTTCCCAAGCCTATGCTGCCATCGCGCACCTTACCGCCACCCTTGTTATTGGAGCGCGAAAACTCAAGAGTGCGGTTATTCCCGTTATAGTCAGAATCTTGATTGCTTCCAGATTGAATGCTGCCATAAGCGAATGTTCCGCGTAGGCTCCAGTCAGAATAGAAGTTGAGTCTTGCAGCGGCGCAAATTTGCGCAATTTTCAAATTTTCCCATTTGAGTTCAGATAAAATATTTACTGAACCGCCTGCTTCATTCCAATTCAGATTGTCTTTGCGATAGCCAGTTTTAAGGAGTAACTCATAAGGCCTGTCAGTGATAGCAAGCTCGCCGGGCTGCTCCACCAACAATCTTTTCTCCATTGCGCCCTGCTGATCAGATTTTATATTATCCGCAGCCAATGACTCAGCCGTTGTAATCAGAGCGAAGCAGCATATAGCTGGTATCAATAGAAGATATTGTTTTCCAATGAGTTGAAGCGGATCCACTTTGCGCATACCTCCCATGCCAACTTAAAATAATCAGTTTTCAACCCAAGTAACCCATTAGAACCAGGCTGTCCATTGCCCCATGGCAGAGGGGGTGGCATTGAGCTAATGGATTATTTGGGTTGAATATTCGTTTTTTGAGGTGCTTTATAGTCTATTTGAACTATATACAAATTATCAAAATTCGTTCATAGTTTGCTTGCCTGGAGAGAAACAAGGCTATTTGGATTATTTAATTATTAATGTGAGGGCACAATGAATATATTTAATAGGAGTGTTTTTTCGCTACGTTCACGCGCAAGCGCGCTTGCTGTTGTGGCTCTTTTGGGGTTGTCAATCGGTTTGTCTGGGTGTAAAGGTTCCAAGGGCGATCCAGGAGCGATAGCCGCAGCACAGCCCACCGGTACCATCCAAGGGGTGTTGGCTGACAACGTGACGCACCAGCCGATTGTCGGCGCCATAGTGGACATTGGTGTAGCCACGGCAACCACCAATGCAGATGGCCAGTTCGTCTTGAGAAACGTCGTGGTTCCCGTTGACGCAGCTAACAATGCCAACGCAGCGGCATATGGAGCGACGATCGACCTGCGCAAAGTCACCTCTCCAGTCAACATGGCCAGCGCCGCTGCGACCCCGCGTTACCCGGATTTCCACTACAGAAAGTTTACCATAACGTTTACCTCGCTCTACGCCTCTGCGGCCAGCGCGGTAACTGCAACTCCAGTCACCGGTCTGATAGCGAATGTCGACTTCGCAGTGGGCAAACTGGCTGCTACCATTACTGGCGTAGTCGCAGACAGCTTAACCAAGCAACCGGTCGCTGCAGGCTATATTGTCAAGCTCGTTTCCTTGGACTCGTGGCAACCTCTTGCAACAAATTCCGGTATGGGTGCTACTGAAAACGTTGTTGGAAGCACAACTACCGACGCGAGCGGCAACTTTACCTTTGCCAATATCGAGTCTCTGCAGAGCTTCCGCATTGATGCATGGAATTCAACTAATACAATTAAGGGGAGCGGCATAGGTGTTCTAAATGCGGGCACAGCTGTAGTTGCACCTGCCGATGGCGAGACCAAGACTCTTTCCATTCAGGGAGGCACCGCAGTCCTGGTGGCTTCCACCGACATTCTTGCCCCAACCATCATCAGCGTAACGCCGGAGCAGAATGCCGATATCGCTCCTGCTGGCGGTGCAAGCGTGGTGTTCACTTTCAGCGAACCCATCCTGCAGACGGCCGATACGAGCACCAGTTCCTCTGTTCCAACGGGTTTGTACAATACTGTAGCTGTGAACTATACCGGCGCCAAGGCAAGCAATATTCCATACAGCCTGTCATGGAATGCGACCTCTACCCAGTTAACGGTAACAATCCCGACTTTAGCTGCGGCATCCAAGTACACTGTGAGCCTGGCAGGCACTGGCACTACTCTTAAGGATGCAAACAATAATGTTGTGACTAACATTGCTACGGCAGGAAAGGGTGTGCTCAGCTTCACCACCAACGGCTCCCCGACCGCAGCCGCACCTGCGACCGTTACAGTGGTAAACAGCGCAAGCCTTGACTTCAATAGTCCCTCTGTTCTGCTCAACTGGTCTCCTGTCTCCGGCGCGAAAGCTTACAATGTCTATCGTGCGCAAAACTATACCGGTGTTACCGGGCAGTATCAGCTAATTCTGCCAGCTCTAGCGACTGTATCGACTTTAACCTCTGATTTTGCCGACACGTTGCCTGTAGCTTCTTTCGTTTCCGGCCAGAATATGTTGACCTACAGCTATGTTGTGAGGTCAGTGAATATGGATAACGTCGAGTCTGCCGATAGTGCTGCGGTGACAGCGCAGGATCTTGTGAAACCGACTGCAATCATCCCGGCTGTTACCACTGCACCAGTTCCGCCAGCCGTTGCGCCAGCGGTAACTTTAACGATAACCTTTAGCGAGCCTGTGGATGAGGCTTCGGCTACTACATTGACTAACTATGGAATGTCAAACGCTGTTGGGTTTGTAGGAGCCATACCTGCCGTTACCAATGCGATATTAAATCCTGGTTTGCTTACAGTGGCTCTTACTTTGAGCGCCGCTCCTGTGGTTGGTAATGTAATCACAATTACCGGAGTAACAGACATCGCTGGCAACACTATGACGGGTGCTACATTGCAGTTCTAAACGAAGCAGTTCAATCAGCCGGCGGGGGGACGATATCCCCGCCGGTTGTTTTAATCTCTATTGGGTCGAATTCCTCGCCGCTTGCGGCGAATGATTTGACCGGGTTCTGATTCGATACCTTGCGGCTTGCCGCGAGGTTCTTCATTCATGCTTCTGTGATGTTCAACCCGGTGATCAGCTAATCTCTTTGACGATATGCTGCTGACGGCGGCTGATGGCGAGCCGTTCGTCCAGGCCTTTCAGCTTGACCATCCATCCGCTTTCGCCTTCATCCGCGCCTTTCTCAAAGCCTTCAATCGCTTCTTTAGCGACCAGGCAATTGCGGTGGATACGCACGAAGCGCGTTGCAAATTCTTTTTCCAGGGCAGCCAGGGATTCTTCGAGAAGATATTCGTGCCCGGCGGTGCGTACCGTGATGTATTTCAATTCGGCGCGCATAAACAGGACTTGCTCGATGGGGATCAGGTGAATCTTGCCGCGTTCGTGGATGGAAAGGTGTTTGCGCGGTTCGGGCAGCAGGTCGCGCAGTACTTCGGTTTGAACCGGCACGGCCTGACGCGCGCGGGTGAGCGCGTCAAATAAACGCCCCAGGCGTATCGGTTTGAGCAGGTAATCGACCGCGTGCAGTTCGAATGCCTTGATCGCGGAATCGCCGTAGGCAGAGGTGAAAATAATCACTGGCGGCCATTTTGCCAGGTGCAGTGCAGGCTTGGGTAACTTGTTGAGATGCTGTGCGAGCTCGACGCCATCCATTTGCGGCATGCGGATGTCCAGCAGCACTACATCGGCGGGTATTTCCATCAGCTTGTCCAAAGCCTCCTGGCCGTTGCTTGCCTCACCGGTGATTTCCAGCGGCAACTGCTCGCTGCAATCGTTAAGCAGGTCGCGCAACCGGTGGCGGGCAGGCGGCTCATCGTCCACGATAAAGACACGCAGGGCGGATTCAACGGTGCTCATGTCGATTTCTCCTTTACACAGGGCATGACGATTTCCACACAATAATAGTCCTTGCCTCTTTCGGCCTTATAGTTGGCCTCAACGTCGAATAAAAGGTCGAGCCGTTCACGGATATTGCGCAATGCGATCCTGTTGCCGGGATGCTGTTCATCACGGCGCAATGTGCATGGATTCTTTACCTTGAGATGCAATTCATCGCCTTTGCAGCGCAACATGATCTCGACACAGCCGCCTGACGGCAACGGTTCAATGCCATGATACACGGCGTTTTCCAGCAGTGGTTGCAGCAACAGCGGCGGGATCAGCGCGTCGTCAGGCATGTCTTGCACCTGCCAATCCGTGCGCAACCGGTCGCCAATGCGGAGTTGTTCCAAAGCGATATATTGCTTGCACAATTGGATCTCCTGGCGCAACGGTACGAGGTCATCCCCTTCAGTCATCGCCATGCGAAACAAGTCTGCCATGTCTTCCAGCGCCGCTTCGGCTTGTTTGGGCTGGGTGCGCACGATACCGAGTACGGCGTTGATGCTGTTGAACAGAAAATGGGGACGGATTCGGGCGCGCAGTACCTGCAAACGCGCATCGTGCAAGGCGCGCGACAGCGTTCGGGAGCGCAGCCGGAAATACAGCAGCAGGATGCCGCTCTCTATCATGCTGATCAGCCCGTAACGAAAAGCATCAAAATTGCTATTCTCGCCGCCCATCGGATGAAAGTATTCGCTGCCAATATAATTAACAAATAATGTCAACATCAGCACCAGCGCGGCCACTGCCAGCGCGCCGCGCCGGTAGGTAAACCGGTTCAGCCACGGCTGTGCCGTACTCAGCAACAGCAAACTGGCCAGCAGGATCGGCGTAAGCAGCGTGACGATTTCCATCATGCGATGCGGAATGTCACTCCATGCACTCGCCATCAATATTGCCTGCAATAACGCCAGGCAGTTGCTGATCAACAGAATACGCAGCGTGACGCCGAGGTTGCGGAAGTTGGGCAACGCATCAGGACGGTCATTTTGTTTTATACTGCGGGTCTTATGCATGGCGGGAAATTTTACCGTTTTCCATGCTTCATTCTGGGACAAGTGGGGGCAGCGATGCAAGATAAAGATGCATGGTCGGGGCGTTTTGGCGAGCCGGTGGCGGAACTGGTAAAACGTTATACCGCATCGGTTGGTTTTGATCACAGGCTGGCCATGTTCGATATCCAGGGATCGCTGGCGCACGCCCAGATGCTGGCTGCATGCAACATAATCACCGCGCAGGACCTGAAGGACATTCAGCGCGGCCTGGCGCAAATCGAAAACGAAATTATCAGCGGCGATTTTGCATGGTCGCTGGATCTGGAAGACGTGCATCTCAACGTCGAAAAGCGGCTCACTGCGCTTGTCGGCGATGCCGGCAAGCGGCTGCACACCGGTCGTTCGCGCAACGATCAGGTGGCAACGGATGTGCGGTTGTACCTGCGCCATGCCATAGATGAACTGCGCGGTTTGATCCATGCGCTGCAAGCCGCCATCGTTGGCCTTGCCGCGAATCATACAAACACCATCATGCCCGGCTTTACCCACTTGCAGGTCGCGCAGCCGGTCAGCTTTGCGCATCACCTGATGGCGTATTACGAGATGCTCAAGCGCGATGCGGAGCGTTTGCAGGATTGCCGCAAACGCGTCAACCGTTTGCCGCTGGGGGCGGCTGCGCTGGCCGGGACCAGTTACCCGATCAAGCGCGAGTATGTCGCCGACCTGCTGGGTTTTGACGGCGTATGCGAGAACTCGCTGGACGCGGTTTCGGATCGCGACTTCGCCATCGAATTTACCGCCTGTGCCGCTCTGATCATGACGCATCTGTCGCGTTTCTCGGAGGAGTTGATCCTGTGGATGAGCCCGCGCTTCGGCTTCATCGACATCGCCGACCGTTTCTGCACCGGATCGAGCATCATGCCGCAAAAGAAGAACCCCGATGTGCCGGAGCTGGTGCGCGGCAAGACCGGGCGCGTCAACGGCCATCTGGTCGCGTTGCTGACGCTGATGAAAGGCCAGCCGCTGGCCTACAACAAGGACAATCAGGAAGACAAGGAGCCGTTGTTCGACACCGTGGAAACGCTGTCGCAAACGTTGCGCATCTACGCTGACATGATCGGCGGCATCAAGGTCAAGCCGGAAGCCATGCGCAGCGCGGCGTTGCAGGGTTATGCAACGGCGACCGACCTGGCCGATTATCTGGTGAAGAAAGGTCTGCCGTTCCGCGATGCGCATGAAGCCGTTGCGCAGGCGGTGCGTTTTGCCGAACAGCGGGGTTGCGACCTGAGCGGCATCGGCCTCGCCGAGTTGCAGCAATTCTCCTCACTGATCGGTGAAGACGTGTATCAGGTGTTGTCGCTGGAAGGTTCGCTTGCCAGCCGCAACCACACCGGCGGGACGGCGCCGGATCAGGTTGCGGCGGCAATTGTGCGCGCTCGCGCCAATCTCGTAAAACCATAAAAAACGGGCGACCTAGAGATCGCCCAAACGGAGGAGAGCATGCAAGCCGGGTTGTTTTCTACCCAAACTCCAATACTCAATGCCTACTGTATTCACTTTTCCCCAAATTTCATATAGTCCAAAATGACTATATATGCGGACGGGTTCTTTCTGATAGAGCCTTGATCCGGCTATTGATATATCTTCCTGGCTAGCTTTTCTTTTCAAGCAATTGCCTGAGTTCACCGCTTTGAAACATCTCGGCCATGATGTCCGAACCGCCGATGAATTCGCCGTTGATGTAAAGCTGGGGAATGGTCGGCCAGTTGGCGTAGTCCTTGATTCCCTGGCGGATTTCCGCGTCCTGCAGCACATCCACGGAGAAAAATTCTTTTACGCCCAGCGCGTTCAGGATACCTGCCGCTTTGGCCGAGAAGCCGCACTGCGGAAACTGCGGGCTGCCTTTCATGTACAGCACGACCGGGTGCGTAGTGACTTGCTCGTGTATGCGTTTTTGAATGTCTGTATTCATGATTGTAATTACCCGAATAAATTTGTCAGACATTCTAAGATTACGGTGAATGTTGAGTCAAGCCGGTGTGCGGCCAGCAATGCGTGGAAGAGGTGTGTGGTTGACTTGAAATTGGGTTGTTAAGGTACGATAAATTTAAATTTCACTGCGCTTCACTGGAAGGGATTTATAATTATTTAATTGGTGGTTCAGGTCTGCCACCACCCGTTGCAAAGAGGGATTAGCCCTGCGCTAATCCTTTTTACTTTTATGAGGCTTAGAGCTTGAATACCGTGTTATCAGCCAGCGCCACGCGACGCAAGGCGCGCCTTGATTCCCTGTCCGCGATCGAGTTTCCCGCCGATCTGCCGGTGGTGCAGAAGCGCGTGGATTTGGCGCGCGCCATCGGCGAAAATCAGGTGGTCATCGTGTGCGGCGAGACCGGCTCCGGCAAGACCA
>JACREA010000030.1 GCA_016218465.1 Nitrosomonadales bacterium
GGTATAAACCTGCGTGGTGGAGATGCTGGCGTGGCCGAGCATTTCCTGCACCGCGCGCAGGTCGCCGCTGGATTGCAGTACATGCGTTGCGAACGAGTGGCGCAGCAAATGCGGATGCACGTTGCTGGTAATGCCCTGTCTGATGCCCCATTGCTTCATGCGCAACTGCACTACGCGCGGCGAGATGCGCTGGCCGCGTTGCCCCACGAATAGCGCGGTCTCGCCAGGTCTGGCAAGCTGGCCGCGCACCGCAAGCCAGGTTTGCAGTGCGGCGATGGCAAAGTTTCCGAGCGGCACGATGCGCGTCTTGCTGCCCTTACCGGTCACACGCACTTCACCTGCGCTCATGTCGAGTTGGGATGGATCGAGATCAACCAGTTCGGCCAGGCGCAGGCCGGAGGAGTAAAACAATTCGAACATCGCCTTGTCGCGTATCGCTTCTGTCGTATCTGCAGGCAGGTCGACCATGCGCGCGGCCTCGTCGGGCGACAGGGCCTGCGGCAGCGTCTTCGGCGCTTTGGGTGCGCGCAGCCCTGCGCAAGGATTATCGGTCAAGCCGTGATCGCGCATCAGATAAGTGAAAAAGCCGCGCCAGGCAGACAGCATGCGCGCCAGTGAACGTCCGCCCAAACCCTTGCTATGCAGTTGCGCGATGAAGCGGCGTATCTGATGAATCTTGAGATCGGCAAGCGGAGTGTTTGCGGAAAGATCGAACAGGTGCCCAAGGTCGCGCGCGTAATTCTCCGCTGTCAGTTTGGAGTACTGCTTTTCGTTGCGCAGCCAAGCCAGATAACCTTGTAAATATTTCTGGTTAACGTGAAACTCGCGCAGCGAGACCGCGTCCCTCTCTCCCGCTCGCGGGAGAGAGCTAGGAGAGAGGGAAACGGGCGTGGCGAATATCATGTGTGCAATGCCCGTTAATCGTGGCGACATCCGGCATGGCTAATGGTCTAGGTACGGATGCAGCGCACTGCTCACTGCTTCGGCAATGCGCTGCAGAAACACGGTGCCCATCCCCGGATAGAAGCGTTGCTTGTCTTCACTGGCCAGCAGCAGCATGCCTATGGTCTCGTTGCCCGCGTGCAGCGGCAAATAGGCAAAAGAACCCAGTTTGGCTGCATTTTCGCCGAACCATCCAGCGGTGTCGTGCGCGGCGTGATGCAGGCAGACCGGTTGCGCCTGAGCATCGGCAAACGCCAGCACTTCTGCGCTGGGGGGAGTGGTCTGCCAAAGGCGTAGCGCGGTGTGCGGCACCGCAAAGATATCGCGCAAAAGATGCGGGATCATTTCCTGCAGGGCGTTCAGGTCGCGGCCGGCAAACAGGGCAACGATGAATTCATGCAGCTTGTGTTGCAGCGCGTCGTTCTCCTTTGCGAGAGCAAGCATTTCGCGCAGGCTTTTTTCCAGCTGCTTGTTTTTTTCGCGCAATGCAACCAGTTGTCGTTCGCTCAACGATATCGTTCGCCCGCCGTGGGGGTGCGGCAGATTGATTTGCTCCAGCGTATCGACATGATCCTCAAAGAACTGGGGGTGATCCTGCAAATATTGTGCGACTTCTTCAGCTCTCATGCGCTCATTCCTTATATGTTAATCTCGCCTGCGAATACCGTGATCGCCGGGCCGGTCATCAGCACTGCTTTGCCGTCGCCTTCCCAGGCAATGCTAAGAGTGCCGCCGCGCGTTGCTACGTTTACCGGGCTGTCGAGCAACTCGCGCCGGATACCCGCCACGACAGCCGCACAAGCCCCCGTGCCACAAGACAAGGTTTCCCCCGCGCCGCGTTCATACACGCGCAGCCTGATGTTACGGCGATCCATTACTTGCATGAAGCCTGCATTGACTCGTTTGGGAAAGCGCGGGTGGCACTCGATAAGTGGCCCCAAATCCCTCACTGGCGCCATTTCAATATCGTCGACCACTTGTACTGCATGCGGATTGCCCATCGACAGCGCGCTGATGCGCAGCGTTTTACCATCCACTTCCAGAGGTTCGCTTGCAGCGCCGCTTCCGCCGTCGAATGGGATGTTTGCTGGTTCAAATATTGGTGCGCCCATGTTCACTGTCACTCGCCCGTCTTGCTCGATGCGCGGGCTGATCAAGCCGCAGTGCGTTTCCACAATGATCTCGCGTTTGGTTGTGAGTTTTTCGTCCTGCACAAAACGCATGAAGCAGCGCGCGCCATTGCCGCATTGTTCCACTTCACCACCGTCCGAGTTAAAGATACGGTAGCGAAAATCAGCCTCTTTATTCGCCGATTTCTCGACGATCAATATCTGGTCGCAACCAACGCCAAAATGACGGTCGGCCAACAGGCGCAGTTGTTCCGGCGAAAGTTCGATACGCTGGCGAACACCGTCAAGCATTACGAAATCGTTGCCGGCGCCGTGCATTTTGGTGAATTTCAACAGCATTCTCTACCTTTTGTCGTGTTGCAATTCGGCATATCGAAAACAATTTACAGTGTGATCGTTGACCATGCCGACCGCCTGCATGTAAGCATAACAAATCGTTGTGCCGACGAACTTGAAACCGCGCCGCTTTAATTCCTTGCTCATCGCATCCGACTCCTGCGTGCTGGTTGGTACTTGGCCATGGTTGAGCCACCTGTTCTGTCTCGGCTTGCCTTTAATGAACTGCCAGATGAACTTGTCAAAGCTGCCGAATTCATCACGCACATCAAGAAACTTTTGCGCATTGACCACCGCCGCAGTCAACTTCAAACGATTACGAACAATTCCCGCGTCCCGCAGCAGCGATTCTATTTTATTTGCATCATAAGCGGCAATGCGTGCCGCGTCGAAATCATCGAATGCAGCGCGATAATGATCGCGCTTGCGCAGAATAGTGATCCAGCTCAAGCCCGCTTGCGCGCCTTCCAGAATCAGAAATTCGAACAGGCGCCGGTCATCATGCAGCGGTACGCCCCATTCCGTATCGTGATAATTCCGGTAAAGGGCATCATCGCCCGCCCATACGCAGCGCTGCTTATTCATGACGCCCCGCTCACGGTGGATGCGAGCCAAACTTTACCGCATCACGCCACATGCAGCGGTCCATCACGACGGTGATGCCTGCCTCCCTGGCGCGCTGCGCGGCTTCCTCATGAACGATGCCGTCTTGCAGCCAAAGTTTTTTGATGCCGAGTTTGATGCAGCTTTCCACGATAGCGGGCACGTGCTCCGCCGCGCGAAATACATCCACGATGTCCGGCAGCTCGGGCAGGCTTTCCAGGTCTGGAAACGCTTTTTCGCCCAATAACTCGGCAACCATCGGGCGCACCGGCATGATGCGATAACCAAAACTTTGCAATCCGCTCGCCACGCGAAAGCTGGGACGCGACTCATTCGGCGACAGACCCACCACCGCGATGCTGTGTACGTCATTCAACAGTTGACGGATTTGCTCCGGTTCGGGGTTGGTGAAAGTCATGCCGTGATCGTGGTTGTAATCATTGCGTGTGGCACGATAGCACTTTTTTGGCATGGTGTGGCGTGGACGGTTTGGTCAAAAACCGTTATGCTGCGCGCCTTCTCAGTATGCGCCCGTAGCTCAGTTGGATAGAGTATTGGTTTCCGAAGCCAAGGGTCACAGGTTCGACTCCTGTCGGGCGCGCCAATATCAAATTGGAACCGTGAAAATCCGCTTGCCGGTTTTGCCCGAAACCCTGAATAACAAAATCAACGTTACATCTTCAGGTGAAACATTTTTCCTATCGCCTCTATGGTTTCCGGGCTATCCCACTCATAGGCTCCGCGAACTTTTTCGAGCACGCGGCCATCCGCATCTACCAGAACGGTCAATGGAATCGTGTCGGCACCCAGCATGTTTTCCAGCAACACATGGCTATCGAGGAAGTTAACAAACGAAATTTTCGACTGCTTGATGAACGCCGCAGCCTCGTTGCCGTCGTCGTCGGTTGAGATGCCGATAACATTGAACTGCTTCCCGTTATACCGCCGGGCAAGCCGGTCCAGCGAACCCATTTCTGCGCGGCACGGGCCGCACCAACTGGCCCAGACATTAATGATCAGGGGTTTCCCACGGTAGTCGGAGAATTTTTTTGTATTGCCGGAAAACCCATGCAACGTCGCATCGCGAAGATAACCGCCAATCTCGACCTCGCCGGGTGTACCCGCAAATGCAGTCGCGGATATTGCCGATACCCAGAAGAAAACCAGAAAAATTGCTTTCACGTACCAATCTACCTCTTAAAAAATGAGATCGGTCAGCCAAGCAAACTGGCCAGCGTCAGTAGCAGCAAAAGGATCAGCCAGAACACCACCGAGCGCCACACCAGCCCGACAGCGCTTTGCATGAAGTCGGCATCGGCATCGTCACCGACACCCAGCTCCGGCCTGTCGAACGGCAAACTGCCTTGCGGTATCGTCATGCCGAGGCGCACGCCCAACGCACCCGCGCCGCTGGCCAGCAATATTCCTGCTTCGGGATCAGGCCAGCGTGCGGCTTGGGTGCGCCAGCAGTAAGCCGTGTCCTCAAAATTGCCGACGATGGCAAAAGTCAGCGCGGTAAGACGGACCGGCAGCCATTCCAGCACATAAAACGCTTTGCGCGCAAAACCGCCAAACGCGCCACCATACAATTCATCCGGTTCGCTTTCACCTTCATCAGCCCAGCGCTTGCGCAGGAATTGCCCGAGGCGATACAGCAGCGCGCCCGCCGCGCCGCCCAAGCCGACTGCGCTGAACAGCACAAACCACACGATCACGCCGAACACGTTGCGATGCGAGGCGATCAGCGCTTCTTCGATGGTGACGCGCGCCACTTCTTCGGCATTCAGTTCATGCGAAGGAATGCCACGCCACTTGGTCAGCAGTCCGCGCGCCTCATCCAGTTTGCCCTCACGCATCGCCTTATGAATGCGGGTGAAATAATGGCTGAACTGGCGAAAGCCCATCGTGAGATACAGCACCAGCACGTCGAACGCCCAGGCAAACACGGGGTGCACGCTGTTCAGTATCCAGAACAGAACCAACACACCAGCCAACAGCGGCATCACCGCCAATGTCCATGCGATCTTGCCGTGCTTGTATGCACCGGCATTGAAGTGAAGTTGAAAAAAATCGACGTAGCTGGATAACCAACCGTACAGGTATTTTCGCGAGGAGAGCGGATGAAACTGCTCCAGCAACAACGCGGCAATCAGGGCAAACAGGCTCATGGCATCGGGAAAGCATCAACGATTTACATGGCGCGAAAGATAACACAACCTTGCCGCTTGCGTAGCGCGGAAGACGTACAAAACAAAATTTCGAATTCATGCCCAAAGCGAAGTAGCATCCGCAACAGGCTTTTCGATAGGGCATCAAACCGGATCGTTTACCCTTCCTGAAAAGCGCCCACAAACAGTGCGGTGAGCGTCATGAATATGGCTACGCTAAGAGAGCCAGATCACGTTTCCGGATTACAGTATTAACAGGAAACCATCCACGAAGTAGAACAGCCCGACAAAACCAGTCGCCATTCCCGCATACCAAACCATCTTCTTTTTCAGCAGCCCCGCAATAGAGGACAGCAAAATAGAAATTTGCAGGAAAATGATCGCCACTCCGAATGCTTGGGAATGTTTCTGGGATTCGTCACGAACGCTTTCCAGTTGCTTGGCTTTTTCCTGGATTTCGGATTTTTCCTGTTCGTATTTCTCAATCTTCTTTTTGTAGTCGGCTATTTCATCTTTCAGGGTGTTTGCCACTTCTTCAGACGCGGATCTGGGTAAATCCATCAGCTTCAACTCCAATGTTTCCTTTTGCATTTGGTACATATACGACTTGATGGATTTGGCCTGATAAAAAGCCCATTGGTCGGATGCCTGTGACTGGCTCATCACAGAGCGGGTAGAGAATCCGCCCCCCTTGAACGTGGACAATGTCGCACAAACCGCGAATACCACTGTCGTCAACGCCAGGTAATTTAGCCATACTTCCTTTTTTTCTTCCGCCATGAAATATTTCCTGAACCTGTATAAATTTTGGAATAAATGAATCGCCCCCGATTTACCTGGCACAGTTCAGCCGCTCGAAATGCCATCTCACGAACGCAACCGTAGCCAGGGAATCAGGTGGCTATTATGACATTACACCATCATGGATCCAAAAAACTTCAGGCAATCATCCCCGCCGCAACCGTGTTATTTGTCGCCTCGTCGATCACGATAAAGCTGCCGGTTCCGCGATCGACGAGGTAATGGTCGATCACCAGCGGTTGCTGGACTTTCAGGGAAACGCGCGCGATTTCGTTCATGTTGAGCGAAGCAACCGGATGTTGTTCCAGCGTATTCACGTCCACGCGGTAATCGAGGCGCGAGAACAGGCACTTCGCCGTGCGCGTAGTGTGCTTGACAAAGTACTTGCGGTTCTTGTCCAGCGGAGTTTCGGACAGCCAGCACAACATCGCTTCGAACTCCTTGGCGACAGTCGGCAGCGAATCTGCTTTTACGAACATGTCGCCGCGCGAAATGTCGATCTCGTCTTCGAGTGTCAGCGCCACCGATTGCGGAGCGTAAGCGCGCTGCAAGTTGCCATCGTAAGTGACGATCTCCCTGATGCGTGTCTTGCGCCCGCCGGGCAGAATGGTAATTTCTTCGCCAACCGCGATTTCGCCCGATTCGATGCGCCCCATGTAGCCCCTGAAGTCATGGAATTCCTCGGTTTGCGGGCGGCATACCCATTGCACCGGAAAACGGAAATCGGTGGTATTCAGGTCGTGATCGATCTCGACGTTTTCAAGAATATCCATCAGCGTCGCTCCCTGATACCAGTTCAAATTATCGCCGCGATCTACCAGCATATCGCCGATCAGCGCTGACAAGGGAACGCAAGTGACGTTGTGCAAGCCGAGCTGTGCTGCAAATGCAAGATACTCGGTGCAAATCTCGTTAAAGCGCGCTTCGGAGTAATCCGCCATGTCCATCTTGTTCACCGCCAGCACAATGTGCGGAATGCCGACCAGACTGGCCAGATAGGTATGGCGGCGCGTCTGCACCAGCACGCCCTTGCGCGCATCGACGAGGATAACCACGAGATTGGCGGTGCTGGCGGCAGTGACCATGTTGCGCGTGTATTGCTCGTGCCCCGGCGTGTCGCCGATGATGAACTTGCGTTTGGGCGTGGCGAAGTAGCGGTACGCCACGTCGATGGTGATGCCCTGTTCACGCTCGGCCTGCAGGCCGTCGGTCAGCAGCGACAGATCGACAGCTGCCATCCCGCGTTTTTCGCTGGTCTTGGAAATCGCAGAAAGCTGGTCCTCAAAAATCGA
>JACREA010000227.1 GCA_016218465.1 Nitrosomonadales bacterium
GGCGAAACAAATCCATCTGCGCCAGATCGCGCACTTCATTGCCGCGCTGGAACAGGAAGAACAATTGCGTCGCTAACGCATAGCGCTGCGGATCCTGATAGAACTTGGCCAGAAAAGGATTTTCATCCGGCTTTTCCAAGAGCGCCGTTGCGGAAACATGTTGCGCGAGCCGGCGCGCAAGGCTGGTCTTACCAACGCCCACCGGCCCTTCTACCACCATATAACGGCACTTTTCAAGCAACATCGGCAAGCTTCTCCAATTCCGGGCCATGACACGCCTGCAACGCCCGTTGCGCCCGTCCCAAAGCGGGAATAACACAGTCCGGCTCAATCTCCAGCAAGGGATGCAGAACGAAAGCGCGCAAATGCATCTGCGGGTGCGGAATGGTCAAACCGTGTTCGTGCAGTTGCGCATCGTCGTACAGCAACACATCAAGGTCAAGGGTGCGCGGCGCGTTGCGAAAGGTGCGCTCACGGCCATGAAGGTGTTCGATTTGCAGCAGCGCTTGCAGCAGGGCTTGCGGCGGCAAGGCCGTCCCTATTTTCGCGACTGCATTCACAAACTCCGGCTGGTCAGTGTAGCCCACCGGCGCGCTGCGATACAGCGAAGAACGGGCAATGAGGCACGTGTCGGGCAATTCGCCAAGCTCGGCAAAGGCTCGAAGCAATTGGCTGCGAGGGTCTTCCAGATTGCTGCCGAGTCCGATGAAGGCGATGTGCGACATCATGCTTTAAGAAACAATTCAGCCACGGATGAACACTGATGAACACGGATTATCAATGGGTACCTTCCTTGTGTTGAATACCATCCGGGTGAGTGGTGAATTTCTATCATGCCTAGTTTTATCCGTGACAATCCGTGTGCATCCGTGGCTAATTGCAGTTACCGGAATTATGCAGCCGGCTCATTCGCTACTGTCGGCTTCTTGCGCGGTTTGCGGCGGCGGCGTTTTTTGTCTCCGGCTTGCTCCGGTTGCAGCATTTCTGCGCGCCGTTCGGCGCTGGCATCCTGGAATTCGTCCCACCACAACCCAAGCTCGGGGTTCACTTCGCCGCTGGCGCAGCGCAACAACAGAAAGTCTAATCCGGCACGGAAACGCGGCTGTTCCAGCAGGCGGAACGGGCGCTGCCCGGCGCGCTGCTCGAAGCGTTGTTGCAACAGCCAGATTTCTTTCATCACCGCATCGTGGCGGTGCGGAATGGCAAGCTGCGCCTTCTGTTTGCCGAGCACTTCATCCATCGCCGCGTGCATCGCGCCCACCGGGCGCTCGCCTTGCTGCACACGCAGGTTCCATGCAGCCAGCACCTCATGCCACAGCAGCGCGGCAAACAGGAAGGCCGGTGAGACCGTCTTTTCCTGGCTGAGACGCTCATCGGTATTGCGCAGCGCGAGCATGACAAATTTTTCGCCCATCGGCTGTTCCAGGATCACATCCAGCAAAGGCAGCAAGCCGTGATGCAGATTCATCTTGCGCAATTGCTGGATGCACTCCACCGAATGGCCAGAGAGCAGCATCTTGAATACCTCATCGAGCAAACGCGCCTGCGGCACGTTGTCGAGCAAGCCTTTCATCCTTGCGATCGGCGCGGCGGTTGCTGCATCGATCTGCATGCCCAGCTTCGCGGAGAGGCGCACTGCGCGCAGCATCCGCACGGGATCTTCGCGGTAGCGCACTTCGGGATCGCCGATCATGCGCAGCAAACCATTGCTCGTATCGGCATAGCCGCCGTGATAGTCGTAAATCTCCTGTGTGGACGGATCGTAGAACAGCGCGTTGGCGGTAAAATCGCGGCGCGCCGCATCCTGCTCCTGATCGCCGAACTTGTTGTCGCGCAACAGGCGGCCATGCTCGTCGGTCTGCGCATCCTCGGCTTCGATCAAGCTGCGGAAGGTGGAAACCTCGACCACCTCCTCGCCGAACATCACATGCACCAACTGGAAACGCCGCCCGATGATGCGCGAACGGCGAAACACGCGACGCACCTCCTCCGGCGTGGCGTCGGTCGCCACCTCGAAATCCTTCGGGGTGCATTCCAGCAGCAAATCGCGCACCGCACCACCCACCACATAAGCCTGATAGCCTGCGGCCTGCAAGCCATCGGTTACTTTCTGGGCGCCGTAGCTGATTTGTTCGCGCGCAACGCCATGTGATTTATAGGGTATTACCTTGGCATTTCCGACCGTTCTGGTTCTGGCAGATTTGCGAAATACACGCTTGAGAAATTTCTTGATCATGCAATCTTTAGCAATTGAGCGCGGCACAGCCGCGAAAGGATCGCGGATTATACACTGCAACAATTTGGGGACAATGTTGATTCTGTCTTTAATAAAACCGCGTCGCTTCTTGCCTGAAATAAAAACGCCCGCACTCGGCGGGCGTATGAAGAATATCAATCCAATCAGTATCTGCGTACCATTCTCCGCGGACTGCCATTGACCGTGTAATCCAATACCACCTCAATAGTGACCGGGTTATTCGATGCACCAGTCACTGGATCAGCACCTGGGCACAACCCTACACCCATACCAACTGGCCAGGAGACCGTGCCAGAGTTAGCCCCTACTGTTCCGGTTTTGATATTTTCCGTACCTTGCACCGAACATACCGGTACGAGCGATATCCCCGTCACAACGGCACCTGCTGGAGCTACCCAGTTCGCGGTGATTGAAGTGGTTTGCCCTGTGGTAAGAGGGGCATCGACTATATTCCATGCCGCAAAATTCGCCGGGCTATAGGACGTAATAAGCACGTCATCGGAATTATAGTTGTAAAACAGTTTCAACGACGCGCCGCCATTTACCGAATAAGTCAAAGCAACATTGATTTTTAACGGTCCGTTATACCACCCTGGGCAAAGCCCTTGCCCCATCCCGACAGGCCATGAAATTGTCGCTGTTGTAGCTGCCCCTGAAACCGCAATAGACTTAACTACTTCACTTCCATGGCTACAAACCGGAACAAGCTCCATTTGTGTCACAACCACTCCGGCAGGCAGGCTCCAGTTAGCAGTAATCGTGGTTGTCTGGCCTTGGGTTAGCTGGCTATCCACAATATCCCAAGCGCCTCGGCTTACCGGCAACATGGAAGTGATGATTGGTTTAGTCGTCGAAGCTGCTGCTAAAACTGCCGCGGATGGTGTAATCCCGGCAGCAATGTTTTGCATAATGCCAGAATTGAATTCCTGCATTTGCTGCACCAGTGTTGCAGTAAAAGCAACACCCGTCGCTGAAGAACCAGCTGCTAGTTGACGCGCAGCAGCAGAGGTTGCAACCAAATCTGTATTGATTGCGCCGAGAACTGGTGCCAAATCAACTGCTGAGGCTGCGTAAGTTACTGCAGCAGCACCCATCTGGGTATTGATTGCTGTTACCATTGATGCAGCACTTGCGCCCGCACCGATGCTCAGCTTTGCTGGGTCGATTGAAGTGACAGGAATGGTGCTCACCAGTCCATCCAAGACACCGTCTTTGGCATCGTTGCGCAAATCATAAATCACTTCGAGTGCCGTTTTGCCTGGTGCTGCCAACTTTGCCAAAGCCGCCAGCGTGAGCGCATAGCGATCCGCACCCGCACCCGCAGTAACCAGTTGAGTACCGTTATCAATGAGGGAAGGCGGAGAAAGTGGATCATCTATGCCAAAGCTATTTCCCACAGTTATATTGGTGGCTATGACATCCGCCGCAGTTGCCGTCGCCATACCGCCCGAAGCCGCTTCGATTTGCCCCACTGCGATTTCCGTCAGCGCAGTCACACCCACCGCATTAACCGAGGTCGTGTCTGGAATCAACGCACGCAATCCAGTAGCACTTGCGGGAATCGTTGATGCTGTGCCGGTAGATTCGTCGAAATAATTATCCCCAACGACACCTGCTTCGATCAAAAATGGACCCGTTTCACTAATGGGAACACCCACCGTTGCGTTTCCAGTTGCACCTATAGTGGCCGAAGCAACCACAACACCATCTCTTGCGCGTTTGACCAGCACCGTAGTACCGGAGCCAAACTTGCCTTTCAATGGGGTAACGGTAATATTTCTGGATGATACGGCGCCATTTGAGTTGGAGCTTGACGAACTACCGCCCCCTCCGCATCCAACCATAACCATTGTAGCGATGACGGTCGAGACAAGTCCTAGCTCGGCTACCTTGCGTAAAGTACATTTGACATCCATTATTTAGTATCTCCAAAAAGCTGAAATCAATTTGCCAAAAATAGAATGGCAACATACATAGTCCCAAATTTTGGGACGTAAATAATAATAGCCATTTAGTGGCTATCTGGATATAGTTCAAATGAGGTATGTTTAGCAGTGTGTCCTCTTGAACCAAGATCGCCTTTTAAAGTAATTGAATACCCCTGGCTGGGTTAGTGCGTGAAATGAAGAACCTCGCGGCAAGCCGCAAGGTATCGAATCCGAACCCGGTCAAATCATTCGCCGCAAGCGGCGGGGAATTCGACCCAATAGAGATTAAAACGGATAATTCAGTATTGAGAAATATGGCACACTCAACAAAATTTGCCGGATAGCTCGTCAAGCTGCCAAATTCTCGATCCAATAACCATACAACCGAGCCGCTATGCAATTTAGTCGCGGCAGCTTGGCGTTCATTTGCTTCTGCATCTCGCTCACCGATTGCACCGCATGACTAGCCTTGCTGGCTGCCACTTCGTCAGCACCGACCTCGCACCATTTCGCGATCATTGCGGCAGTCATTTCAACGTGGCATTGCATCGCGAGGTGCTTACCGATGGCGTAGGCCTGATTGACACAGTATGCGCTGGACAGCAGATGTGTCGCGCCTTGCGGCAGGGTGAAGGTTTCGCCGTGCCAGTGGAAGGCCGGGAAATTTTTTATCTCGCCAAACCAGCTGCGCGCGATGTCGTTATCCGCCACCGTCACTTCTCCCCAGCCGATTTCTTTCACCGGGTTACGCGATACCACGCCGCCCAATGCCTTGGAGATCAGTTGCCCGCCGAGGCAATGCCCCAGCAGCGGGATGTCGCGCGCCACGGCATCGCGGATCAACGCCAGAACAGGCGGTATCCACGGCAGGTCATCATTGACACTCATCGGACCGCCCATGAACACCAATCCCGAGTAGGCTTCTGCGGAATGCGGTACGGCATCGCCCGCATCAATTGCGATCAATTGCCATGGGATTTTTCGCTCGTCGAGGAATTCGGCAAAGTATCCGGGGCCTTCGGTTGGAGTGTGGCGGAAAATAGCAATGGGTTTCATAACATATCGGGAAGGGTTAAGAGGGAAGGGATAAGGGTGGCGCGCATCGCACGCGGTGTTCCTCTTTCCCCTTTACCCTTCCCCCTTCACTGTTTTATCCCGCTCGATCAGCGCATAAGCGGAGTGATTGTGGATCGACTCAAAATTCTCCGACTCGACGATATACGCATCAATACGCTCATCATCGTTCAGCACTGCCGCCACGTCGCGCACCATGTCCTCGACAAACTTCGGGTTGTCGTATGCTTTTTCGGTGACGAATTTTTCATCGGGCCGTTTCAGCAGGCCGAACAGCTCGCAGGATGCCTGCTCTTCGGCGACACGTATCACGTCTTCTACCCAGACAAAACTGTTGGTGCGTAACGTAAGCGTGACATGCGAACGCTGGTTATGCGCGCCGCGGTCGGAAATCTTTTTCGAGCATGGACACAGGCTGGTGACGGGCACGACCACCTTCATCGTGAAGCGGGGATCGCCGCCGTTGCATTCGCCGATGAAGGTCACGTCGTAATCCAGCATACTCTTCACGCCGGACACCGGCGCGGTCTTGTTGACGAAATAGGGAAAATTCATTTCGATGAAGCCTGATTTCGCTTCCAGACGCACCACCATTTCGCGCAGGATACTGCCAAACGATTCCACCGAAATCTCCCGCTAATGTTCATTGAGTATCTCGACACATCTCGACATGTGCGTGCATTTGATATTGTGCGGCTGATGCACGTACATATTGATAGTGGCGACAGTGTGCTGCACACCGATACTCTTGTCCTTTACTTTCACCGGATGGCGAATGCCTTTGATGCCGACGCGATTGATCGCCAGGTGGCGTATGTCGGCAGAGCTTTGCACATCGGCAATAGGGTTTGGTTTAGGTGTGCTCATGGCGAAACTCCTCTCGAGTTACGTGTGTGCAGAATTTTATTCATTCCGGGCAAGCTCATCTGTTTAATTCTTTTTCGATGCTTGCGACCAACCCTTTGGCATCCAGGCCGCAGTCCGCCAGCATCTGTGCGTGCTCTCCCTGTTCGACGAAACTATCCGGCAAACCGAGATGCAGCAGCGGTACGGCAACGCCATGCTGTTGCAGGCATTCCGCCACCGCGCTGCCTGCACCACCCTGCACGGTGTTCTCTTCCACCGTGACCAGCAGTTCATGTTCTTGTGCCAGACGCAGCACCAGTTCCGCATCCAGAGGCTTGATGAAGCGCATATTGGCAACGCTGGCGTTAAGTTGCTCACCGGCCGCCAAGGCAGGCGCCAGCATCGTGCCAAATGCAAGGATAGCCACCTTGTGCCCGCTTCGCAGCAGTTCGCCTTTGCCTACCGGCAAGGCGCGCAACTCCTGGCTAACCGCTACTCCGGGACCGCATCCGCGCGGATAACGCACCGCACTCGGCGTATTCAACTGGAACGCGGTATACAACATCTGGCGGCATTCGTCCTCGTCAGCCGGAGCCATCACCGTCATGTTGGGAATGCAGCGCAAATAAGAAAGATCGAAGCTGCCCGCGTGAGTCGCCCCATCCGCGCCGACCAGTCCGCCGCGATCGATGGCCAGCATTACCGGTAGATTCTGTATCGCGATGTCGTGGATGAGCTGGTCATAGGCACGCTGCAAAAATGTCGAGTAAATCGCCACCACCGGCTTGTAGCCATCGCACGCCAAGCCGGCGGCAAATGTCAGCGCATGCTGTTCGGCGATACCGACATCAAAATAGCGCGCCGGAAAACGCTCGGCAAATTCCGTCATTCCCGAACCCTCGCACATCGCCGGAGTGATGCCAATCAGCCGTTCGTCCTTCTCCGCCATGTCGCACAACCACTTTCCAAACACCTCGGTATAGGTAGGCTTGGCGGCTGGTTCTTCGATATCGTTCAGGGCAGATTTGGCAGCAATGCCTTGAGTGCGGTCGAATTTGCTCACGCCATGGTACAACAAACAATTCTCTTCGGCATGCGCGTAGCCTTTGCCCTTTTGCGTGACAATGTGCAGAAACTGCGGGCCAGTCAATTTGCGAAGATTGCTCAAGGTATCCAGCAACACATCCAGATCATGCCCGTCGATAGGACCGATGTAGTTGAAACCGAATTCCTCGAACAAGGTGCTCGGTGTCACCATGCCTTTGACATGCTCTTCGGCACGCTTGGCGAATTCCAGCACTGGCGGCATACCCTTCAACACTCTCTCGCTGCCGCGCCGCATCGTTGCGTAAAATCGCCCAGACATCAGCTTGGCCAGATAGTTATTCAGTGCGCCGACCGGGCGCGAGATAGACATGTCGTTATCGTTGAGGATGACCAGCAGGTTCGCATCCATCGCACCGGCGTTATTGAGCCCCTCGAAGGCCATCCCGCCGGTCATCGCACCGTCGCCGATAATCGCCACGGCACGCCGATCGGAGCCTTGCAGTTGCGCCGCCACTGCCATCCCCAGCGCTGCCGAAATAGACGTGCTGGAATGCCCAGTACCGAAGGTATCGTAGGGGCTTTCCTCACGCTTGGGGAAACCGGCAATGCCACCCGCCATGCGCAGCTTGTTCATCGCTTCGCGGCGTCCTGTAAGGATTTTGTGAGTGTAGGTTTGATGCCCGACATCCCACACCAGTTTGTCTTCCGGTGTGTTGTAGATGTAATGCAACGCGATGGTCAATTCGACCGTACCGAGATTTGAAGATAAATGTCCGCCGGTCTTGCTGACCGATTCGACCAGGAACTCGCGTAATTCACTTGCCAATTTCGGCAATTGCCCGCGATCCAGGCTACGCAGATCTTCAGGGGAATTGATGGTGTTGAGCAATGAGTACATCAGAATTTTCGCAACACAATAAAATTAGCGAGCTCGCGCAAGCGTTGCGCCTCATCGCCAAACTCGGTTAATGCAACCTGAGCTTCGCGATGCAACCGGTGCGCCATTTCGCGCGCGCCCTGTATGCCCAGCAGGCTGACATAGGTTGGCTTGTCGTTATCGGCATCCTTGCCCGCAGTCTTGCCCAGCGTCGCAGTATCCGCCTCGCAGTCCAGCACATCGTCCACTACCTGGAACGCCAAGCCGATCAGCTTGCCGAAATGGTCCAGCTTCTCCATCTGCACGGAGCCAAGACGCGAGCCACAATGTGCCCCCAAGAGGATTGCCGCGCGGATCAGCGCGCCAGTCTTGTGAATGTGCATGAATTCCAGCTCAGGGAGCGTGAGCGCTTTACCCACGCTGGCCAGATCGATCGCCTGCCCTCCCGCCATACCGCGCGAACCCGAAGCCACCGCCAGCAGCTTGATCATTTCCAGCTGGCGCACGGCATCTTCGCACAAGCGATGTTCCGCGAGCAATTGAAACGCCAAAGCCTGCAAACTGTCGCCGACCAGCAGTGCAGTCGCTTCGTCATACTGCACATGGCAAGTCGGCTTGCCACGACGCAGCACATCATCGTCCATGCACGGCATATCGTCGTGCACCAGTGAATAAGCGTGAATCAGCTCGACAGCGGCGGCGGCAACATCCACCCGCGCCTCGTCCGCACCGGCCAATTCGCCAGTTGCAAACGCCAGCAACGGCCGTACCCGCTTGCCGCCATCCAGAACCGCATAACGCATCGCTTCATGCAATCGCTGCGGCACGACTTCCGCGCGCGGCAACAGCCCGCTCAATGCATCCTCGAAGCGCACTTGATGGGCAGAAATCCAACTTTGAAAATCAACACGCATTAACCTTGTCCCGCCTCGCTATTGGCGGAAAAATCTTTCAGCACGCCATTCTCCAGCACACTTACCTGTTGTTGAGCGTCCTCCAGTTTGGAACGGCAAAACGACAGCAATTCCGCGCCGCGTTTATAAGCAGCAAGCGAATCCTCCAGCGACAATTTGCCCGCCTCCATATCGGCGACAATCTGCTCGAGCTCGGTCATTGCCGATTCGAAAGCAAGCGATGTTTGCGCCTCTGCTTTTTTTGCCTCTGACGTGTTTGATTTGCCAGCCATAACAGCCTCTGGTTAGGGAAAGGGCGCTATTTTACCTAACGCGCTCTGGCTGAGCCAATTTATATTGCCCCGTTCAAATAATTCAGGGAAAATCCGCGTCCCGTTCACCCGTAAAAGTCTGCGAAACAGCGCGAAACACAAATATCAGCTTATGCGCAATCACATATGAAATCCTCCTGGATGCTGGTCGCCGGATTGCTGTTCGGCGGCATGGGCGTATTCGTCAAACTCGGCGCAGCGCACTTCTCACACGTTGAACTGGTCTTCTACCGCTCGTTCTTCGGCCTGCTGCTGTCGTACGGCATTTTGCGCCATCAGGGCGACAGCATAGCCACGCGCCACTGGCGCACCCACTTGCTGCGCGGCATCTCCGGCTCTATAGCGCTGGCGCTGTTCTTCTACTGCATCACCGTGCTACCGCTCGCCACCGCCGTCACGCTCAACTACACCGCACCGCTGTTTCTCACGATCTTCACGATGCTGGTGCTCAAAGACAAATTCCATCTGCCGCTGTCCACCGCAATCGCGCTGGGTTTCTGCGGCGTAGTGTTACTGCTGCGCCCGACGCTGCAGCAAGACCAGTTGCTGCCCGGCCTGCTCGGCCTGATCTCCGGCTTTCTCGCCGGAATCGCTTATCTGAACGTCAAGCAACTCGGCATGATCGGCGAACCGGATACACGCACCGTGTTCTATTTCAGCCTGACTGCCTCCCTCGGCAGCGGCGTATGGATCCTGTTCGACACCGTGCATCCGGTCACCCTGCAGGGTTTCGGCATCCTGCTGGGGCTGGGCAGTACCGCCACCCTCGCCCAACTCGCGATGACCCGCGCCTACCGCACCGGCAAAACACTGGTGGTCGGCAGCCTCGCGTACAGCACCATCATATTCGCCAGCCTGTTCGGCATGCTGCTGTGGAACGAAACCCTGCCGCTGAGCAGCTGGCTGGGCATGGCGCTCATCATTGCCGGCGGTGTGCTAAGCTTACGACTGAGTCCCAAGCATTAAACAAAGGAAAAGAAAAATGATCACGATCGAACAAACCAGCAACCTTGTCAACGTCGCTGTCCTCGGCGAATTCACCATCGCCGACTTCAAGACATTTGAGGAGCAATCCTTATACAAACTGAAAACGCCCGGCACCGTAAACCTGCTGTTCGACCTGCGCGCGATGATCAGCTACACCGTCGACGTGGCGTGGGAAGAAATAAAATTCTTCAGCCGCGAACACAACCACGACTTCAGCAAGATCGCTGTAGTCACCGACGACCAATGGATCACCTGGCAGGCTTGGCTGTCGCGCATCTTCATAGATGCCGATATACAGGTGTTTACGGAGTATGAAAAAGCGCGGGCTTGGGTGCAATCCTAGCCAGCACCACCTTGAAGGTGCCTTGGCTGGCGCATTTCAGGGCATCTTTTTTATTTTAATACGGATTTAAGTCATGCCCAGTGCAACCATCAAAATATTTTTGGCACATGGCGAGCCGAAACGTCTCCGAACCGCAGAACTATCAAACTGGACTGGCAAAGCCGTCGCAGGCCCTCGTAGCGAATTCGAGGGTGTAATTGGGCGCGAAGAATCCGGTAGCTCAGGTGTCTATTTCCTAACGGGCAACGACCCTGAATCAGGAAAACCAGCTGTATACATTGGTGAAGCAGAAAACATCAGAGATCGCGTTAAGGCTCACCTAGAAAAGGACTTCTGGAATCAGATCGTCTACTTCACTAGCAAGGACGAAAACCTTACCAAAGCTCACATCCGCTACTTGGAAGGGAAGCTCATCGACCAAGCTCGTCAAGCTGGTCGAGCACTCGTCATTAATGGCCAGAGTAGTGGCGCAAAGATGCCAGAGTCAGACCGTGAAGATATGGAAATCTTCTAGGAGAAGATACACCAGCTACTACCAGTTCTTGGCGTCGAATTGCTAATCACTGCTACTGCTAAGGCCGAGACCGATGCAGAGAAGGAGATGCTCTATTGTGAAATTAAAGGCATTAAGGCGAGAGGGCGTCTTACTCCCAACGGCTTTCTTGTCCTGAAGGATTCACAAGCAGTATTAAATGATCGCGCTTCATCGCAAAAGTACCCTTGGGCACTGAATATGCGGGTAAGACTCAAAGATGAAGGTGCTCTTTCCGTCGATGCTGACCGTCTTGTATTTACGCGTGATGAGGAATTTTCTAGCCCTAGTGCTGCCGCAGCTGTAGTCCACGGAGGTCATGCAAACGGCCTTATCGCTTGGAAAAGTAAAC
>JACREA010000229.1 GCA_016218465.1 Nitrosomonadales bacterium
CAAGACGAAGTAGCCCAGTATGCCGCCTGCCACTGAGGCAAAACTGGAAATCAGGTTCAACTGAAAAGCTTTGGCTTTACCGTAGCCGGAATGCAACAGTATGGCGAAATCGCCGACTTCCTGTGGAATCTCGTGGGCGATGATAGCCAGCGCGGTGACGATACCGAGATGCATATCGGTCAGAAAGGCCGCTGCGATGATGACGCCGTCCACGAAGTTGTGAAAGGTATCGCCCACCATGATCATCATGCCGCTGCGCCCATGATCGTGGTCATGCTCGGCATTCAACAGCTCATGCGCCTCGCAATGCTCGTGGTGACAGTGCCGCCACAGCACCAGTTTTTCCAGAACAAAAAACAGCAGGATGCCGAACAGCACCGTGCCAAACAAAGCGGGCACATTCGGCGTAAGCTTGATCGCCTCTGGCAGGATGTCGAGGAATACCGCGCCGAGCAGCGCGCCGATGGCGTAGCTCACCATTGCACCCAGATAGCGCTGCGCATGAGAATTGAGCGCGAATGCTGCAGCACACACCACGCTCAACGCACCGCCAGCAATACTGGCCGCTACGATCCACAGCAAAACAGTCATGGGGATATATTCAGAAAACCACGGGCAAGGATTATACCAAAGGCAGGATGTAAATCAGCTCCACGGTACGTAGCGACGTTATTTGCTGACTTATGAGCAAGCAACTTTGACGCTTAATAGCACTTCCGGCGTCCGAGGAAAAATTCCCGTATCGTGTAAACTGCCGCCCACGTTGAGTCTACTTGTCGGAAAGAGAACCATGATATGAATGGCGCGATGCGTTTGATGTTCTGCCTTGCCGCTTTTATATGGCTGCAGCCCGCATGGGGCAGAGATGCGATACCCGGAACAGATGAAGAATGTATCGAGGAGCCAATATTCGAGGGCAAGGTCTGCACCGTGCAGGCTAACCGTGATGCCAAGATCGGGGTGATTTTGATCCATGGACTTAACGGGTCTGTCGGCGACTGGCTTCACACCATTCCTGCCCTGGCAACGGATTTTCATGTTGTCGCCTTTGATCTGCCCGGATTTGGCAAGTCTGACAAAGGCAGCCAACACTATTCACCCACCCGTTATGCACGCCTGGCGCATTTTTTGGCCGATCATTATTTTCAAAACAAGCCTTACCATATTGTTGGCCATTCGATGGGCGGAGCCGTAGCGCTGCGCTTTGCGTCACAACGCCCGTTGCGATTTCAGCGGCTTGTATTGATCGATGCTGCGGGCATTCTTCATCCTCAGGTGATTACCAAATTTCAGGCTGGTTCCATGATGGAACGTGTTAGCGGTGTACAGCAAACTCGAGGGTTTGCAGAGCGCTTGTCCGGCAAGATACTGGCGCAGGTAGAACGGATGCCGATCTCGCCCACGGATATTGTGAACACCGCGCTGGGACGCGATGTCGTACTTCAGGGCGGCCCGGAAAAGATCGCTGCGCTTGACTTGGCAGGAGAGGATTTCAGCTACGCCATTTCATCGGTGACCGAACCGACTCTGGTTCTCTGGGGGGACAATGATCAAGTTGTTCCGCTACGCACCGGAAAGGTGCTTTCTGCCCGAATGCCTCACGCGCGACTGGAAATCATTTCCGACTCCGGCCACGAGCCGATGCTGGAGCAGACTGAGCAATTAAATGACATGGTAAGAAAACATCTGCTGGAAAATGATGACGTTCTTGCAGAGCATCACCAACAAGCCAAACCTCTTCCCGTGTTTAACAGTGAACGGGTGGGCACCTGCTCTGGAGAGTCCGGAAAAATATTCAAAGGCGATTATCGCGCAATAGAACTGCGTAACTGCAGCAATATCACCATCCGCAACGCGCGAGTAGGCCAGCTAAGTGCGCTTAATTCCAGGCTGAACCTGACCAATACCGATATTCTGGGAAAGGATGTGGGGCTGAATGCGGATAATTCCGATGTCACCGTCACCAACGGCGATATTTCCGGGGTAATCGCGATCAATGCTGTAAATAGCAAGCTCGATCTTGCCGGTGTTCACTTGAAAGGAAGCCAGGCTGCCGTCAAGGGGGTGAACAGCAAGTTCATTTTCTCTGTGAGTCAGGCAAGCAGCCCCCATGTGCAAGGCCATTTGCATATTTTCAAAAGCATGGTCGACGAAGAGCTCTGAGCGCCCTTGCATGGCGTTTGTTGCCAAGATGAGCTATTAGCGCATAACCCATAAGGGGTATCGTGGATTAGCGCCTGAAGTTTTAGCATTGCCGTGCTGTCAATTCAAGTTAATTGGCGAAACAGGGAAACAAGCATGGCACTCGTAAGACCTCACGGTGGCGGCGAACTCCATCCACTGTTGCTCAAAGGCAGCGCTCTTGCAGACGAGCTGGATCGGGCGCGCACCTTACCGCAACTCAAAGTAAGCTCGCGCGAAAAAGGCGATCTCGTGATGTTGGGCATCGGAGGTTTCTCACCGCTTGACGGCTTCATGCCCTATTCCGACTGGCAAGGCGTGTGTGACGGCATGAAGTTGTCCAACGGCCTGTTCTGGCCTATCCCCATCACCCTCTCCACAGACAGCACCACCGCAAATTCCATCAAGACCGGCAGCAAAATCGCCTTGCTTAATCCGGACGACAACAGCATTCTGGCAACAATGCTCATCACCGAAAAGTACGCCATTGACAAGGCGCATGAATGCGCAACCGTATTCCGCACTGTCGACCTCGAACATCCCGGCGTGAAAATGGTCATGGCGCAGGGCGATATCAACCTCGCCGGGCCGGTCAAGGTGCTGTCGCTGGGGGGATTCGACCGGAAATACGGCGCGCTGTTCATGACGCCGCAGGAAACGCGCGAGCTGTTCGAAATCATGGGCTGGAGCAAGATTGCCGCTTTTCAAACGCGCAACCCAATGCACCGCTCGCATGAGTACCTTGCAAAGGTTGCCATCGAAGTCTGCGACGGCGTTTTGATTCATTCGCTGCTGGGCCATCTCAAGCCGGGCGATATTCCCGCCGAGGTGCGCACCCAGGCCATCGCGACACTTACCGAAAATTATTTCGTCAAGAACACCGTGGTGCAAGCAGGCTATCCGCTCGACATGCGTTACGCAGGCCCGCGCGAGGCTTTGCTGCATGCGTTGTTCCGCCAGAATTACGGCTGTTCGCACCTGATCGTCGGTCGCGACCACGCCGGGGTCGGCAGCTATTACGGCCCGTTCGATGCGCAACATATGTTCGACGAGGTTCCGAAGGGTTCCCTGGAGACGCAGGCGCTGAAGATCGATTGGAGATTCTGGTGCTTCAAGTGCGGCGGCATGGCATCGGCACGTACCTGCCCGCACGGCGACAATGACCGCCTGCTGCTTTCCGGCACCAAGTTACGCAAGCTGCTTTCGGAAGGTTCTGACGTTCCGCCGGAATTCAGCCGCCCGGAAGTACTGGAAATATTGCGCAGCTATTACGCCGGATTGGCGGAACATGAAAAAGTAGAAGTGAAGCTCAGCGGCCATTCGGGACGCTGAAGATTTTAATGTAATGGAGTGCGAATTTTCGATTCAATTATTCAATTACCAGAGGAGTATTGAGAATGCCAACTTTTGTACGTACCGAAAAATGCGATGGCTGCAAGGGGCAGGATAAAACCGCCTGCATGTATATCTGTCCGCACGACCTGATGAAGCTTGACAAGGACGGCTCCGAAACCGGCACCCCGATGAAGGCGTGGAACCAGGAGCCGGAGCAATGCTGGGAATGTTATTCCTGCGTGAAGATCTGCCCGCAGAACGCGATCGAAGTGCGCCACTACGCCGATATTGTGCCGCTGGGCGGCTCGGTGCAGCCGATGCGCGGTTCCGACTCGATCATGTGGACTATCAAGTTCCGCAACGGCACACTCAAGCGCTTCAAATTTCCGATCCGCACTACAGCTGAAGGGTCGATCGACCCATTCGGTGGCAAGCCGATGCCGAAGATAGCCGACCTCGATGCACCCGGCGTGTTCACCAAGGAAACCATTGGTGGCTACCGCGCAGGCAAGCCGGAAGAACTGATCCGCCGCAAATAACAAATCAACCAACTGAATTGGAGAGCGCAAAATGTCTGAAGGAACTTTCGGTAACCCAAAAATCGTTCAGGAAGAG
>JACREA010000230.1 GCA_016218465.1 Nitrosomonadales bacterium
AAATCACTCACAGCGGCCTTCGGGCCGCTTTTTTTCATACGCACTCGGTAAACGCGAGTCCCGATAGGCGTTCAACACTTTTGTTGCACAACGCTTTGGGGTGCAGTCTTAATTACGGTAGAATGCGACCTTTAATTTTTCAGGCAAGCTAACGCAAAATGATCAAAGGCAGTATTGTTGCGATCGTTACACCGATGCACGAGGACGGGAGCCTCGACTTGACGGCTTTCCGCGCGTTGATCGATTTTCATATCGGGCTGGGCACGGATGGCATCGTGGTGGTTGGCACGACCGGTGAATCGCCTACCGTTAACGTGGAAGAGCACGAGTTGTTGATCGCCGAGGCCGTGAAGCACGCCGCCAAGCGAATTCCCGTGATTGCCGGAACCGGCGCGAATTCCACAAGGGAAGCCATCGAGCTGGCGGCGTTCTCAAAAAAGGTCGGTGCCGATGCCTCGCTGACTGTGGTTCCCTATTACAACAAGCCGACCCAGGAAGGCATGTATCTGCACTTCAAAGCCATTGCCGAAGCGGTGGATATGCCGCATATCCTCTACAACGTGCCGGGCCGTACTGTTGCCGACATGAGCAACGATACCGTGCTGCGGTTGGCGAAGATTTCCAACATCGTCGGCATCAAGGATGCGACCGGGAACATCGAGCGCGGCAGCGACCTCCTGCAGCGCGCGCCCAAAGACTTCTCAATCTATAGCGGCGATGATGCCAGCACGCTGGCTTTGATGCTGCTTGGCGCGCGCGGCACGATTTCCGTGACGGCAAACGTCGCGCCTAAATTGATGCATGAAATGTGCGAGGCAGCGTTGAAAGGGGAAGTTGACAAAGCGCGCGAAATTAATTTCCGCCTGCTTGGTTTGCATCGCAATCTGTTTGTCGAAGCCAATCCGATCCCGGTAAAGTGGGCCGTTGCGCGCATGGGCAAGATAAAAAATAATCTGCGCTTGCCGCTTACGCCATTGTCACAAACCGCACACACGGTGGTTGAGGCTGCAATGCGTCAGGCCGGTGTGCTCACAAGCTAATAGTATTGTCAGAGAGAGAAGCTAATGAAAGTTTTGCATATCGGTATTTCCTGTGTGATGGTAATTTTCCTGGTAAGTTGCAGTTCGATTGGATCGGACAGGCGTTTGGATTACGGGGCTGGAGCGAAACAAATACCAAATCTGGAAGTTCCGCCTGATCTGACTGTAACGGAAAGTGATCTGCGATATAAGTTGCCACAGGGCGAGGGTGGAACTGTCGCCACATTTTCCGATTACAACAAAGGCGGTATTGCTCAAGGCCGTGTTGCCAGCTCAGTGTTACCGGAGGTGCAGGGAGTAAGTCTGGAACGCAATGGTACGCAGCGCTGGCTGGTGGTGAAGGATTCGCCGGAAAATGTTTGGACAGTTGTCAGGGGATTCTTGCTGGGGCTTGGCTTGACCATCAAGAGCGAAGAAAAAGTTGCTGGTGTAATTGAAACCGATTGGGCAGAAAATCGCGCGAAAATTTCGCAAAGCACGGTTCGTGATCTGAGTGGTAAAGAGCTCAAAAAGGCATTTTTGGCCGGTGAGCGCGACCAATATCTCGCAAGACTGGAGCGCAGCAAGGACGGAGTAAGCACCGAAGTGTATATCACGCATCGCGGCATGGCAGAAATGCTTTCCGCAGACAGGAGTGCTTTTAAGTGGCAGTTGCGCGCCAGTGATCCGGAGCTTGAGGCGATCATGTTGCAGCGTCTGATGGTGCGTTTTGGCGTTAGCGAAGTCCTGGCGGCCAGCGCGGTGGCGCCGACAGGCACGGTTGCTGTGACCAACAGTGTTATGCCAGCGACCGGTGTTTCTGAGCCGGCAGGTACGGCGAGCCTGCGGGAGGTTGCCGAAGGTGGTGTCATCATCGTGATGAATGATGCATTCGACAGGTCCTGGCGCAAAGTAGGGCTTGCTATCGAGAGTGCTGGCTTGGCGGTAGAAGACAAAAATCGTGAGAAGGGCATTTACTTCTTGCGTCCGATAAAAGTCGAGAGCGGCTGGCTGGATTCACTGAAGTTCTGGAAAAGCAACGTGGATACCGAAAATCGTTACCAGGTGAATGTTAAGGATGGCGGTGCAATATGCGAGATGTCTATCACCAACCAGAACGGTGCAAGCAATATGACAACCAAGCAGATGGTTGAGGCGATTTACAAACACATTAATAAACAGTAGCTGTTCATTAAATAGCCATGCGGTTTGCATCACTCGGTAGTGGCAGCGAAGGCAACGCGCTGTTGGTTACATCCGGCCAAACGCAGGTACTGATGGACTGCGGCTTTGGGTTGCATGACGCCATTTTGCGGGTGGAGCGCCTGGGCGTATCTCCCGGGCAGTTGAGCGGTATTGTTATTTCGCATGAACACGGCGATCACATCAGCGGAGTGGCGCGATTGGCACGTAAATTTGACTTGCCGGTCTGGCTTACTCACGGCACATTGCGCAGCCAATATAAAGCATTTGCCGATGTTTCTCATCTTCATGAAATCGACCCCAACTGGCCATTCGCGATTGGCGGCATTGAAATTTCACCCTATCCTGTTCCACATGACGCTGCTGAGCCGGTGCAATACGTGTTCAGCGATGGTGCGCGGCGGCTTGGGGTTCTGACCGATACCGGATGCAGCACGGCGCATATCGAACAGATGCTGAGTGGCTGTCATGCGCTGGTGTTGGAGTGCAATCACGACAGCGACATGCTGATGAATGGCGACTATCCATACAGCCTGAAGCTACGTGTGGGCGGGCGCCTCGGGCATCTGAACAATCAGGATGCCGCCGGTATCCTGAGTCGGCTGGATGTGAGTCGTTTGCAACACATGGTTGCCGCCCATTTAAGTAAAAAGAATAACACGGCAAAGCTTGCAGTACAGGCATTGAGTTGTGTGATGAATTGTGAAGCGGGCTGGGTGGGGGTGGCGACGCAGGAGGAGGGTTTTGCGTGGCGTGAAATAATCTGAAGATATGGGGGTGGCGAAATCAAAAAGCCGGCTTGCGCCGGCTTTTTTGTTTGCATTAATGCAGAGGCTTACTTTTTGGCAGCGGTTTCTGGAGCGGCAGCAGGTGCAGGTGCGGGTGTAGCAGCTTCTGGAGCAGCAGCAGGTGCAGGTGCGGCAGGGGTTTCAGCATGTTTTTCGCCACAAGCGGTTAAAGCAAGAGCCAACAGGGCAGCGACAAGAGCAGAGAGTTTCATTAGGATTTCCTTGGGAGTTAAAGTAGATATTCTGGAGTATTATTACCCGGTTTTGAATGGAACCAAAACCAAGGGCGGCGCATTCTATCATTTGCATTGATAAAAGCCAGCGGCATTTTAATGATATTTACAGCCCAAGTTTTGTGGAGGATACGGACGGATGGGAAGTCGTCCACATTTCCATAAAGCGCGATTTCAAGACGCGCGCATTTTCGGGATCATTCTTCCCAAGGATGCCGCGCGGATCGTCAAAGTGAAAACGGCGAACATAGTTCGTTTCATCCGCGATGGAAAACGGCTCCGAGATGTATTGCAGATTTTTTGGTGTCTGATAGATGAACATGCTGGTGCCAAACTGGCGAAGCAGCATTATCATGCGCGGGCAAAGCGTGGACAAATAATGGGTGTCATGCGTCAGCACGAACAGGCGGTGGGCGGGATTGGATAGCAAAAATTTGTGCAGTGTTGCATACCGCGCTTCGGTGTTGAATCCCAATCCGTCGAAATCTTTCTCGAAAATATACAAATCGTGCCGGGCCAGTTTGCACAGTGTATCCAGCGCAGCGATATAATCCGCGATGCCGTCCAGTTTGGTGTGTTGTAAAGTGCCATCATTCATTATCCGCTCCTGAAGTTTGGATAGGAGTAA
>JACREA010000232.1 GCA_016218465.1 Nitrosomonadales bacterium
ATGTCACGCTACGCAACCTCAGCGATGCCGAGATCGAAGGTTACTTGCTCAAGGAACAGCCCTATCACTGTGCCGGCAGTGCAAAATCAGAGGGGCTGGGCATCGCACTGATGAGCAAAATGATCGGCGATGACCCGAATGCGCTGATCGGCTTGCCGCTGATTCTGCTGATTGAAATGCTGCGCCGCGAGAACGTGCGCCTGTTCTGACCATGACGACCAGTCCGGGCACGCTCTACCTGATTCCCTGCATGTTGGGCGACACCCCAGCCGAACAAGTATTGCCACAACATGTCATCGACGTGGCACGCAAGCTGCAACATTTCGTAGTGGAGCAACCCAAGACAGCGCGGCAATTTCTTGCCGCGCTTAAACCCGAACAGCCGATCCAGACGATTCATTTCGCCACGCTTAACGAACATACTGCGCCTAAAGAATTAGCGGAACTGCTCGCGCCGCTGCAGGACGGAAAAAATGTCGGTATCATTTCCGAGGCAGGCTGCCCGGGCATCGCCGACCCCGGTGCCGATCTGGTGAATCTGGCACACCGGCATGACATTCGCGTCGTGCCGCTGGTCGGGCCTTCCTCCATCCTGCTGGCACTAATGGCATCGGGACTGAATGGCCAGTGCTTCGCCTTTCACGGCTACCTGCCCATCGAAGACGCGAAAAGAAAAACAGCGATTGTGGCATTGGAAGCCGAATCAACACGGCGCAAACAAACTCAGTTGTTCATCGAGACGCCTTACCGCAATGAAAAAATGTTCAGCGCTTTGCTAGCCCACTGCCGCCCGCAAACGCAGCTGTGCGTGGCCACGAACATTACTTTGCCCAACGAACAAATCCAGACGCGTTCCATCGCACAATGGAAACTGCAGTGTGCTCCGCAATTAAATAAACGCCCTAGCCTGTTTCTGCTGCTGGGAGTAAGTTAATATAGTTGCTCAATAAGCTGCTTTCTGGTATTAAAGCGGACTTTAATTTTATCCCGTTGGAGAAATACAATGCCGGATCAGCCACATAAGCCTGTCGTCCCTTACAAAGTCAAGAAGGGCGAGGCATACATGAACCCCAGACAACTTGAGCACTTTCGCCAGATCATGAACGACATCAAGGACGGTCTGGGCAAGGATATCGACCGCACAGTACACACCATGCAGGATGAGGCAACGGTATTTGCCGACCCGAATGACCGTGCCACGCAGGAATCGGACATGGGATTGGAACTGCGTAACCGTGACCGCGAGCGCAAGCTCATCAAGAAGATCAATGAAATGCTCGCTAAAATTGATGCGGGCGATTACGGCTACTGCGACAATTGCGGTGTCGAGATTGGTTTAAGCCGCCTTGAAGCCAGGCCAACCGCCACTCTTTGTATCGACTGCAAAACCCTGGACGAAATTCGTGAAAAGCAGGTGGCGAAATAACATTTCGCCACTTGCTTTCGGCGAAGACTAACCTTCAGGTTATGTCGTAGCCAATAGGAAGTAGCGAAATAATTCAAAAACCAAGTAATCGTTACTGAACAACGAAAAGCCCCGCAAGAGACTGCGGGGCTTTTCGTTGAACGGACTGCTTACTCGTTGGAGGTTGCTGTCTCCGGTGCGGGCAGCAATACCTTCATGCTCAGCTTCATACGCCCCTTGTCATCGACTTCCAGCACCTTCACGCGCACGATCTGGCCTTCCTTGAGGTGGTCTGACACGCTGTTGACACGTTCATGGGCAATTTGCGAGATATGCAACAGACCATCCTTGCCCGGCAAAATATTCACCAAAGCGCCAAAGTCGAGCAGTTTAACCACAGGCCCCTCATAAATCTTGCCGACTTCGACATCTGCAACGATATCCTCAATGCGCTTTTTGGCTAAATTGCCGGCATCGCCATTTACACAGGCAATCGTGATATTGCCGCTGTCGTCGATGTCGATTGTCGTGCCGGTTTCCTCGGTCAATGCGCGAATCACTGCCCCGCCCTTGCCGATCACATCGCGAATTTTTTCCGGGTTGATCTTCATCTTGATCATGCGCGGCGCAAAATCGGATACTTCGGTGCGTGCTTGTGGCACGGCTTGCTTCATCAAACCAAGAATATGTATGCGGCCTTCGCGTGCCTGAGTTAAAGCAGCCTGCATGATGTCGCGGGTGATGCCGTTGATCTTGATGTCCATTTGCAGGGCGGTGATACCGGTTTCGCTGCCTGCCACCTTGAAATCCATATCTCCCAGATGATCTTCATCGCCGAGAATATCGGTCAGCACCGCGAAGCGGTTGCCTTCCTTGATCAGGCCCATGGCGATGCCCGCCACATGCGCCTTGAGCGGCACACCGGCATCCATCAGTGACAAGCAACCGCCGCATACAGAAGCCATCGAGCTGGAACCGTTCGATTCGGTAATTTCCGATACCACGCGGATGGCATAACCGAAATCATCTTCGCTGGGCAGCACCGCAACCAGCGCACGCTTGGCCAAACGGCCATGGCCGATTTCGCGGCGTTTTGGCGTACCTACACGGCCAGTCTCACCGGTGGAATACGGCGGAAAATTGTAGTGCAGCATGAAGCGGTCATTGTATTCGCCCTGCAACGCGTCCACTTTCTGAGCATCGCGCATGCTGGCAAGGGTCGCCACCACGATAGCCTGCGTTTCGCCACGGGTAAACAACGAGGAACCGTGGGTACGCGGCAACACGCCATTGCGAATGGTAATCGGGCGCACGGTGCGGGTGTCGCGGCCATCGATGCGCGGCTCGCCACTCAGGATTTGCCCGCGCACAATCTTGGCTTCCAGCGCGCTGAACAAATCATTGACGTGATTTTTCTGACCGGGGGCTGATTCCGGCGTGATGACTGCCGCCATCACCTTGTCGCGAATTGCAGCCACCGCATCGGTGCGCGCCTGCTTGGACCGGATCGCATAGGCCTTGCCCAGCTCGGCTTCGGCAAGGCTGGCGATCTGCGCAATCAAAGCCTCATCCTTGGCAGGTGCGATCCAATCCCAGGCAGGAGCACCGGCAGCATCGGCCATTTCGTTGATCGCCTGTATGACGACCTGCATTTGTTCGTGACCGAACATTACCGCGCCGATCATCACATCTTCGGGCAATTGCTGTGCTTCCGATTCCACCATCAGCACGGCGCGATCGGTACCTGCGACCACGAGGTCCATTTGCGAGGTCAGCAATTCCGTAGCAGTCGGATTGAGCAGGTACTGGCCATTGGCATAACCCACGCGCGCGGCGCCAATCGGACCATCGAACGGAATGCCGGACAATGCCAGCGCGGCAGACGCGCCGATCATCGCGGGAATATCGGAATCGATCTCGTTATCCGAAGACATCACCGTCGCAACAAT
>JACREA010000027.1 GCA_016218465.1 Nitrosomonadales bacterium
CCTCCTACCTGTTGCGCGAAGTCAGTGCGGGGCTGGATTTGCGCAGCCAGGAGGGACGCAATCAGTTATTGCAACGCGCCAGGCCATTGCTGACTGCGATTACCGCGCCAGCCACCGCCTTGCTGTTGCGCAAGGAAGTCGCGGCGCTTGCCGGTGTCAGCCAGGCGGAACTGGAGGCGTTATACGAAGTCAAATCGGTTGCGCGTGCAGTACAGCGCGGCTTTCAGAAAACCGCACGAACTCAGCCTTCAACACACCGGTTATTGCTGCAATGCCTGATTGCGCAGCCTGAATTGGGCGCGCGGGTTTCCGTTGACTGGCACGGCGAAGGAGCTGAAGCCGAGGCAGTTGCGGATGTCTTGTCGGTGTTGCGTGAAGCAGGTTTTGCGTTGAGCGGGCCCGCGCTCACGCAGCTGTTTCAGGGCACAGTACATGAGAAGGTTCTGGCAACGGCTGAGGCGGATATGTTGCACTGGGGCGAGAGCTTTGATGTGGCTGCCGAGTTTGCCGGGCTATTGAAAATGATTCATGAAAGGCAACGCCGGCAAAGCTTTCAGGCCCTGCAGGCAAAATTGGCGCAAGGTGGCAACCTGACCGACGCAGAGCGCGGGCAATATCTGGAGCTGCTCCAGCGAGGCTAACCAGCCACTTGGTTGTTGTTAACCAGAGGCTTATGTCACTGTATTTTGGTGGCTTAGCCGAATGGCTATGCAAAGCTAACCGTCTAATCAGACTGGCAAAAAGCAGATCAGGTTAGCAAAAGCCTGCCGTAATCAGGTATAATCCGCCGCTTTTCTGCGGCCATTTAAAGCAGTTATTGGAATTACGCAATTTAGGAACGTGAACATGGCAAAGCTTAAAGACAAGAAAAAACAGGACAAGAAACAGGCAGCTGTTGTCGAGCAGCCAGTTGTTGATCATCTGCTCGATATCGAGGCACGGCGCACACGCCTGAAAGCCCTGATCGTGCTGGGCAAGGAACGTGGCTACCTGACTTACGCGGAAATCAACGACCATTTGCCGGAAATGCTCGAAGTCGAGCAGATCGAAGGCGTGGTGAGCATGATCAATGAGATGGGCATCTCGGTGTGCGATGTTGCCCCTGATACTGAAACGCTGATCATGACCGACGTTGCTCCTGCAGCGGCTGATGAAGATGCAGTAGAAGAAGCCGAAGCCGCGCTTTCCACAGTGGACTCGGAATTTGGCCGAACCACAGATCCGGTGCGCATGTACATGCGTGAAATGGGCACAGTCGGTTTGCTTACCCGCGAAAAAGAAATCGAAATCGCCAAGCGGATTGAAGAAGGCCTGAAGCACATGATTCAGGCGATTTCCGCATGTCCGGCGACGATAGTTGAAATCCTGGCGCTGGCCGAAAAAATCAAAAATGACCAGATGCGCATTGACGAGCTGATCGACGGCTTTGTCGATACCGTGGATGAAGCCGTCATCGGCCCGGAAGGCGATGAAGAGATGGCAGAGGAAGAGGTCAGTGCCGAAAATGGCGCCGACGAAGAAGAAGATGAAGAAGCTGTCGCTGCGGCTACTGCGGCCAAGCTGGAGCAACTGAAGGCCGACTCCTTGGAGCGGTTCGCTGTGATTTCCAGCTTGTTCAGCAAAATTGGCAAGGCATACGAAAAATACGGTTATCGCAGCAAACAGTACGATAAGCTTCAGTCCGCCATCTCTGACGAGTTGATGAAGTTCCGGTTCTCCGCAAAGCAAGTAGATGCCCTTTGCGAAACCATGCGCAGCCTGGTCGAGGAAGTACGCCGCAGCGAGCGCGCCATTCAGGACCTGTGCGTGACCAAGGGAAAGATGCCGCGTCCGCATTTTATCAAGACCTTCCTGGGCAACGAAGACAACTTGAATTGGGTTGCACAGGAACTGAAGACGAAAAAACCGTATAGCGAAACGCTGGAGCGTTATCAGCACGCCATTGTGGAACAGCAAAAGCATTTGCTGGAGCTGCAACAACGCGTTGGCATCCCGATCCGCGACCTGAAGGAAATCAACCGCCAGATGACCAACGGCGAAGCCAAGGCACGTCGCGCCAAACGCGACATGATCGAGGCCAACCTTCGCCTGGTGATTTCGATTGCCAAAAAATACACCAATCGCGGTCTGCAATTCCTCGACTTGATTCAGGAAGGCAACATCGGACTGATGAAAGCCGTGGATAAATTCGAATACCGCCGCGGTTACAAATTTTCAACCTATGCAACTTGGTGGATACGCCAGGCCATTACCCTCTCTATTGCCGACCAGGCGCGCACCATCCGTATTCCGGTGCACATGATCGAAACCATCAACAAGATGAACCGCATCTCGCGGCAGATCATGCAAGAGACAGGAATGGAGCCGGATGTCGCGACACTAGTATTGAAGATGGAAATGCCGGAAGACAAAATCCGCAAGATTTTCAAAATCGCCAAGGAGCCGATTTCCATGGAAATGCCGGTGGGCGATGACGATGATTCGCACCTTGGAGACTTCATCGAAGATTCGCATACCACGGTGCCAATCGATGCAGCCATTTACGAAAGTCTGCGCGGTGCGACTGCGGACATCCTCGACAGCCTGACACAGCGCGAGGCCAAGGTATTGCGCATGCGCTTCGGCATCGGCATGAATACCGACCACACGCTGGAAGAAGTCGGCAAGCAATTCGACGTCACCCGCGAACGCATCCGCCAGATAGAAGCCAAGGCGCTACGCAAACTCCGTCATCCATCGCGTTCCGAGAAACTGAAGAGCTTCCTGGACAGCGAGAATAGTTAAATCTTTTCCGGGTCGTTAGCTCAGTTGGTTAGAGCAGAGGACTCATAATCCTTTGGTCGGTGGTTCAAGTCCACCACGACCCACCAATAACAAGGGGCTGCGCGATGCGTAGCCCCTTCTGCATTTGTTTGCGACCCACTTACCATCCGGAAATTCTGTAGGCTGAACGCTAAGGCGCTTCCGTGAAGTTAATGTTAGAGGGGTTATTGTTGTATACCGTTACAGGGATGCTTGACGGGGCGAACCCATACCCAGCCAGGGTTGGTGTAACTGTGTAGGAACCATTCGCGAGGCCGGTGAAGCTGTAGCTTCCACCCGCAGCCGTGGTCATATTCTTTGTTGCCGCGCCTGTCAGATTGACCATAACACCACTATTATTCGTGGCGCCACCACTGATCGTGCCGGAGATGCTGTAAATACCGGAAGAGCTTCCACTCGTGCTTCCATAATCACTGCCACCACCGCAGGCGACCGCGGTGATACTGAAAAATATTGCAAACAAAAATTTAATTGATTTCATGATAATTTCCCCTTCCTTAACGTAATTATTGAATTGGAAAATCTGATGCAATATAAATAGTTACAATACTCGGCTAAACAAATTAATAACTGAACTTCGTACAGGAGCATCATCCCATTCTATAGTTCAGGCTACTCCCATGATATTACCCAGTCAATATCACTTGACCATCACTAAACATAAAGCAAAACATAGACAAGCCACGTTCGTAAATTGCCCAATCTGTTGCATGAGCAACGGGGTGAGATCAAAGAAATTGTATAATTCAGCACTAGCCCCGAGGGGCGAGATTAAGTGGCAATTTGTGTTTAGTGCAACGACGAAATAGGTGGATGAAAATGATTAATTTGTTAAAACTGGTGTTGTTGGTATCGGTGTGCTTTTTTGCATTTTCCGGACATGCGACGGCTGATCCTTTATCAGATGCAAATCGTGTATACGATGAGGGTGATTATGATAAAGCCGCAAAGTTGTATAGCCCTTTGGCGAAAGATGGAAACGCTGAAGCGCAATATACGCTTGGGATGATGTATCGCGCCGGAAGAGGTGTTCCTCATGATTACACAGAGGCAAGGAAGTGGTATCTGCTGGCAGCAGAACAGGGCCATCCTGTAGCCCAGTTTTACCTTGGGTGGATATATGCCGGTGGCAAAGGCGTTCCTAAAGATTATGTCCATGCGCACATGTGGATCAGTCTTGCGATTGCCAATGCCAGCGGTGAAGCCAAAAAAGAATTTATGGTAGATCGCGATGCAATAGAAAAGCGCATGACTGCTGACCAGATTGCCAAAGCGCGGGAGCTCGCCAAAAAATGCACGGCAAATAAATTCAAGGGATGTTAACGGCCAGTTCGTCAACCCGTTCGTGGGATGCTGTCGAACCAAATGCTCTGTCCATCTACCCTTCGACAAGTTCGGAGCGAACGGTTAGCTTGAACCATTTAGCGGCGTTTCAATCTCGAAAAGGAATCACATCTTTTTGCAGGCGAATTTCCACAAAATTTCTCTTACGCTGCCAAGCCTGACCGGCTCCCATGCATGGAGCTCTGTATCCGAGTAAACTTTTTTACCTTTCCCCATATTCCTGGAGTGGAAGGAGAAAAAAAGTGTTCGTGAATGATTTCCCTTGCAGTCATATTCTTCCTGCACCTCTGAAGAAAGATATACAGCTCCCGCTACTTTGACGGCCACTTTGTAGTCATGCAGAGTCCGCATTTTTACCATGTTGCTCGACTTGATAATGGAGGCGGGGTCGGCGTAGAGGGTGTTGTCCCCGTTTCCGCCTACCTTTACCCATTCAGCCAACGCACCGCTGCTTACAAAAGCCAGTAGCAGCATCAACAAAACTTTTCGCATTTCAGCTTCTCCCTACATGTTATTCCACTAACGCCATAATCCTTTCCACGATGCAGGGAACGAGCGGACTTATCTGGTTACGCTATATTCCACCGGGGTGCGAAGAAACGCTCCCTGTTCCTTCTCATATCTAATGTGTTTCACCCACACTTGAGGATGCGGGTGAAACCACTTCTGTTGTATCCCCCACACCAGATGCCACAGGCGTTCCAATTTTTTCCAGGACAGCAGGAGATGTTGTCTCCTGCTGCGTAGCGGTTGAATTGACGGGCGCCGGCTGCTTTTTTTCAGCAGCGGCCTTGTTCAGCGTGGTATAGGTTTTGATCAACGCTACCTTGATCAACACGACGGCCAAGATGCTTGCCGCGAGAATTATCAGCAGACGTTTTATAGTACGTTCATCCATGTCAGCAAGTTTAGCAGAACAAACCTGGACAGGATTCGGTATGTCATTGAGATGCAGAGACTGTGAAAATTGTTTTATTAAAACAGGAGCTGGGGTGGCTGGCCCTGAATAAATAAATATCCCGGGCAGCTATTTTTTTGAAA
>JACREA010000233.1 GCA_016218465.1 Nitrosomonadales bacterium
AAAATGAAATATAAAGACTTGCGCGATTTCATCGCACAACTGGAAAAAATCGGCGAACTCAAGCGCGTGTCTGCGCCGGTTTCGCCGCATCTGGAGATGACGGAAATCTGCGACCGCGTGTTGCGCGCACAAGGGCCGGCGGTGCTGTTCGAAAATCCAGCCGGTCACAAAATACCAGTCCTGGCCAATCTGTTCGGTACACCGCGACGCGTCGCATTGGGCATGGGCGAGGAGAGCATCCAGGCCTTGCGTGAAGTCGGCAAGCTTCTCGCCTTCCTGAAAGAACCGGATCCGCCCAAGGGGCTTAAGGACGCATGGGAAAAATGGCCAGTGCTCAAGCAGGTGCTCACGATGTCACCCAAGGTGGTTTCCTCCGCGTTGTGCCAAGAGGTTATATGGGAAGGTGAGCATGTGGACTTGGGCAAACTACCCATCCAGCATTGCTGGCCGGGTGATGTCGCGCCACTTATTACATGGGGGCTGGTAGTCACCAGAGGCCCTAACAAACCGCGCCAGAATCTTGGTATTTACCGCCAACAGGTGATTGCGCCAAACAAGGTCATCATGCGCTGGCTGGCGCATCGTGGCGGCGCGCTGGATTTCCGCGACCACTGCGAAAAGCATCCGGAGCAGCCGTTTCCTGTTGCGGTGGTCATCGGCGCCGATCCTGCGACCATACTCGGTGCGGTCACGCCAATCCCCGATTCATTGTCCGAATACCAGTTTGCCGGTTTGTTGCGCGGCAGCAAGACCGAACTGGTCAAATGTCTGGGCAGCGATTTGCATGTGCCTGCTTCTGCTGAAATCGTGCTGGAAGGCGTGATCCATCCGTATGAAACCGCGCTGGAAGGCCCGTATGGCGACCACACCGGCTACTACAACGAGCAGGATAAATTCCCGGTGTTCACCATCCAGCGCATCACGATGCGCTCTAACCCGATCTATCACTCCACCTACACCGGCAAGCCGCCGGACGAACCGGCGATGCTTGGCGTAGCGCTGAACGAAGTGTTTGTGCCGCTGCTGCAGAAGCAATTTCCGGAGATCGCCGATTTTTACCTGCCGCCGGAGGGATGCAGCTATCGTATGGCGGTGGTGTCGATCAGGAAGCAATATCCGGGGCACGCCAAGCGCGTGATGTTCGGCATCTGGAGTTTTCTGCGCCAGTTCATGTACACCAAATTCATCATCGTGGTGGACGACGACATCGACATCCGCAACTGGCAGGAAGTGATCTGGGCGATCACCACCCGCGTCGATCCGGTGCGCGACACTTTGCTTGTGGACAAGACGCCGATCGATTATCTGGATTTCGCCAGCCCGGTGTCGGGGCTCGGTGGCAAGATGGGGCTGGATGCCACGAACAAATGGCCGGGTGAAACCCAGCGGGAATGGGGCAAGCCGATTGTGATGGATGATGCGGTGAAGCGGAGAGTCGACAAGATGTGGCGCGAGTTAGGATTGTAGAAGCAGACATGCGCCCGAAGCAGCAGCCAGCACCATCATGATTTGACTGTGCAGCTCCTCACAGTAAAGCGCTTACTTGGCGGGAGCGCTTTCGTTTTGAAGCAGTGCCAGTGCCTGGTCTGCATCTTTACGCAATGAACTTTCGGGGTATTTATTGATAAATTCGGAAAAAGCAGCTTGAGCCTGAGCCTTATCATCCGAATCGGCCAGTTTCATTGCCTTTGCGAAGAACTCCAGTTCATCGGAATTGATTGTTTGTTCGGAAGCGTCATTTTTCCAGTACATGTCTTCCGTCGAAGTAGGTGCGCCTCGAACTCCGCCGGTCGCGGTGGTGGCACCCAAATTCTTCTGGGGTGTCAATGACTCGACCTTGCTCCTGAGCCTTTCCCAGAAACTCGATTTGCTGTCGTTTTTTTCACCCGCTTGGAGCGATTGTGAAAAAAGCGCCAAGCCCATCAAAAACAGCAAAATCAATCGTTTCATTGCGTTCTCCTTAATGTACGTTGTCGCATGTCAGTTTTGCGCATAATCCGGCAACTCCAGCTTCGATGAGTTCAATATTCTTTATTCCAGTGAGGGCAACAATTCTAAAGCCAGCGCCTTATGTTGTACCTTAATTGAGGAATCCAGCTTTACTGCTTTAACAAAAGCCGCCTTTGCCTTCTTTGTATCTTTTATTGCCTTGTATGATTTTGCCAGATTGACCCAAATGTGCGGATCTTCCGGATTTGACTGCGTCGCTGCGAGATATGCTTTTTGTGCCTCGGTATATTTTTCGTTGAGCATAAAGACATTACCGCGATTGTTCAATGCTGCCGCGTTTTTTGGTTCGGAGGCGAGAATTTTGTCAAAATATTTCATCGCTTCCTCAGTATCCCCGATTTTGGCCAGAATAATTCCCATTTGCAGATGCGCATCCATATCGGACGGATTTTTTTCTATTGCCTGAAGATAACGCCGGGTCTTGGTCCGGGAGCTGATCTTGAGCATCGACATGTAATCCCCCGGAAATTTTTTCTCGATATCACCCGAAGTAACGTCCGGTGTTTTAAGAGTTTAGTTGGGCAAGGTGGCCGGCTTGAATATGTTCCAGGAATTGTGTACGTCCTGTATGGCGAGCCCCTTGTTTTTCCATTTGTAGTAATTGGCGGCGCCCAGCTCCCACGCCTTGATGAATGGTTTTCCGACAATCGTGGCCTCGACCGGAATCCACAGCTTGCCTTCATGGATCACGTACATGTCATCCATCGTGTATCCGTCGGGGTCGGCGTTGATGCCGGTTGAGAACATCATGAGTATATGATCCGGCACCTCGAGCATCAGCGTGGAGATACCCATGCTCTCGAGAGCGCTCGAGTAGAACGTCACCAGGTCGACGCAGTCGCCCGATTTGCGTTCCAGGGTCTCGCGCGGATACTGGACGTAGTCGACGGTATCCGTTTTTAAAGTCGTTGCCGTCTTTGCAAGGGATATTTGATAAGGGTCTATCGGGTTGGAAATATAAGTCAATCCAATAACTCCCATGGCATCGAACAACGCTGCGGCCAGCTGTGATTCGTCTTTGGTTCCGCTGAACTGGGTGGCTACCGAACGCGCGAAGTTGATGACGGGCGTATCTTTGGGTGTTACAAATGAAGCGACACGTTCATGCTCATCCCAGGTCATGCGGTGCTTGTCATAAACCGTTATTGTGGGATTCTTGCTGAAGGCTACTTTTTTCCCGTCCTGAAAATAGCTGGCCTCTACCATCGCCTGTATGGAGCTGTCCTCGGTGATGGTCAAAATGTTGTTATTGAAAACGGCCTTGAGAGTGACGTCTTCACTCTGTCCCGGCAGCAGTTTGTCAATTTTTACTTCGGTTGGAAAATCCATGAAGTTATTCAACAAAAAGCTTACTTTGACATTTTCTATGGGTTTGTTGGTGAAGTTGGTCAGCTTGATGTGTCCTACGCCATCTTCCTCATAAAGCTTGTAGGTGTTGGAAAAGACATCCCGTAATTTGGCTACTTCAATTTCCAGCGGCGCGGTATTGAACGGCAGCGTGGTGCCTGTGGCCGCGACTTTTTCAGATTCGGTACCATCGGTGCTGCGGGATGAAACGTAGTAGGTATATTTAGTATCGGGAATCAGCGAATCTTTAACGAATTCCGGCGAACTTGTTTCTCCAATCTGAGTAAATTTATCCCCGTCTTTCTGGTAAATGAGGTAAGCGCTGAAGTATTGATTTTCAACGGGCTTCCACTGGATTTTAAGTTGCCATGGGGATGGCGTTACCTGAACATTTTCCAGCGCCGGAGGAACAAATTTTTTGGCGGCCCCAATCGCAGACGCGCTCTTCAACCCTACGTATCCGTAATATGTTTCCCCGGCCACACGGTAAAAGTAATTATTGTCAGCTTCCACTCCCTGGTCGATATACTGATTCGTGTTAGTGGTGGCAATCTGGACAAATGTAGAACTTTCGCTTTGAGATTTAAAAATCCGATATTGTTTGACGTATGGCGAAGATGCCGCCCAACTCAATTCAATGGCGTGTACCGCTCCCTTTGCCGTTAGCTGCTCGGGAGCAGGGGGTTTATGGAGTGTGGCAAAAGCCTGTAATCGTTTGTTGCCGCGCTCGGAAATGGCGAAGGTTGTATCGCCCGTGGCAATTATTGCAACAGCCTCGGCAAGCTCTCCTGAACCGCTGCCGCCATCGGCGAACGAACGGATGTATTGCCCTTTTTGGGAAAATACCTTGACCCGATTTGAATCCAGAACGAACACTTCATCTCGGGTTGCCATCAGGGCTACCGGTTTTTCAAAGATGGCGCTGCCGTCTGCCCGCTTGCCAAACACACCAAGCGGTTCTCCCTTGGGAGAATAGATGGATACCACCGCACGGCCCTTGTCCAGGACATAAAGCCCATTTTGAGGATCAAGGGCAATCGCAACAGGTTTTTCCAGCTTGCCGGAAGCATCGCTATGAATTTCTTTCAGAAACACCCCGTCGCTGCTGAATACCTGCACCCGGTTATTACCTGTGTCAGCCACGAATATTATTCCTGTGCTGGAAATAGCGAAATCCTCGGCATCATCGAGCTCCCCTTTTCGGCTTCCTGGAGAGCCAAAGCTGGCGAGAATATTTCCTGATTCATCCAGTTTTGCGATCTTCGATTTTTTCTTGTCCAGCGCCCAAACAGCACCGTTCTTGTCAACGGCTACAGACACCGGAGAGAAGTCGGCGACCTTTATTTCGCCGGCTACAGCCCCGCTTACGATTTTGACTATTTTAGTCTTCTTGTCCTTGTCGCTTTCATCGATCCCATATATTGCTCCCTTGCCATCCCAGGCAGTTTTACTCACCTGTAACGGAATAGCCTGCTCCCATCTCACAGATATCCTTGATGGTTGCTTAATCACAGGTTCAGTATGCACTCCTGCTTCGACCATGAATACATCTGCGACGCCCTTTTCCCTGTCGCCGATAATGACATGCCGATCCTGGTCTGTTGCAAGCCCGGCTATGCTTTTGAATTGCGCGCGTCCTTTCCCCCTTGACCCGAATGAGTACATCGGCTTGTTATTAAAATCATATTTACTGATGACAAGCGAGTCACGATCCGCTACATAGATACCGTCATGGGAAATGCTTATTGATTGAGGTTTGCCCTCTACCGTCAGGGACTTCAAATACACGCCATCAGGGCTATATACCTTGATCCGCGAATCATCAGCATCCAGCACATAGATTTGTCCCAGATCATCGATCGCAATTTCAGTCGGTTCAAGCAGCTTGTAAGGCAGCTTCTTTTCCTTTGCGGCATTGTTTTCGGGAGCGCTTTCAATTTCAAGCGTAGTCAGGAAGACACCGTTATTTCCGAAAATCTGTACTCTTCCATTGCCGCTGTCGGCAACAAAGATGATGCCGTCGTGGGCAGCTATGCCATGTGGTGACTTTAATCCCTCGTTACCCCCAAAAAAACCACCCTTCTTGGCTCCAAAGCTGCCAATGAATTTGCCCTGCAGAGTAAACATGGCGACAAGGTTCGTCTCGCTATCAACCACATAGATCGTCTCTTCAAATACAACAATTGCCTCCGGCTGCTTGAGAACCGGACTACCTTTGCTGTCCTTTGACTGACATGTAAAAAGCTCCTTCCCATTTTTGTCCGCAATACCAACAGAGCCATCTTTCTTGGCATAAAAGTAATTACCGCCGTTCCAGCCGAGCAGCTTTTTCATTCCACCTATGGCGAGTTCCTGCGCAAGCTCAACTTTTGAAAAATCCGAAGATGATGGGATATCTGCCGCACCCGCACGGGCAGCGAAAAATATGATTAAGGATAGAATGGTGGTTGTGATAATTCGCATGTCGAGTGCCGTCCTTAATTATTTACGTGAATAAAGATATTCAGGAGCGATCCAATCACTGCATCAAATTGAACGCTTTATTTATCCGTCCTGTTAAATACGCCATCCCACTCTTTTGAAGGAGGGGTGTTTTTATAGTAATTGCATCGCTCCAAGTATAATTTGCTTGGCTTATCCTCGGGGATATCTTCAAGAATGGTGGCAAAATAATTTGCAGCATCTTCCCACCTGTGAGCGCGATAGAGTGCCAGTGCAGCATCGAATTCTTTGACCCAATTATCCTCCGGCTCTGACAAAGTTCCAAGCAGTTCGTAGACCGTAACAGGAACAAGTTTGCCTACCACCCTGATCTTGTCCAATTCCCTGAACCGATAGGCGTCGCGCGTCAAAAGATAAGTGCTCTCGCCTATCAGAAAATCCACTCCGTAATATTTTGCAGCGCCTTCAAGCCGTGATGCCTGATTTACCGTATCTCCGATCAAGGTGTATTCCATCTTCTTGCCATTACAACCGATGTTTCCGGCTACTACCTCACCGGACAAAGCGCCGCCACGAATGACAAAGGGAACTACACTTTCATTTTTCCACTTGATGCCAAGGCGCTCCATAGTCGTTTTCATTTCCAGCATACAGGCAACTGCAAGCTTTGCGTGATCAGGCTGCGCAAGAGGCGCCCCCCAATAAACCATGATGCCGTCGCCGATGAACTTGTCTACCGTGCCGTCAAATTGGTCGATCACCTGCACCATGGCAGCGAGATATTCATTCAGCCTGGTGACGACCTCCTGCGGAGAGCGCGTTTCGCTAAAAGAGGTGAAGCCCTTGATGTCTGTGAACATAACCGTCACTTCCTTGCTATCACCGCCAATCTTGGCTGCATCGGGATCTTTCTCCAGCCGGGCGACCAGTTTGGCTGACAGGTAACTGGAGAACATGGAGCGCATTTCCCTTGCGCTGCGATCCAGCACCAGATACCGGAAGCTTCCACCCGTTGATAGCGCAATCATGGCTGCCAGGAGCGGGTAGATCATGCTGACCCAATGGCCTTGAAGAAAAAACCAATAGGTTAGCCACACATAGCCTGACGAGAGCAAAAATACAGCAGGGATTGCAACATGCAGCCGGAGGCGCATGGTCAGGTAGAAAGTAACCAGTCCCAGCATGGCTATAAACGCCATGTCTAGCAGCGCCTCCAGTCCGGTGCGGCGAATGAAGCGTCCGCTTATGATGTTATCTGCAACAGCCGCATGCACTTCAACCCCGGGCGTATTGTTGTGAAACGGCGTGACCCTCATGTCGTAGATGCCAAGCGCCGTGGCTCCCAGAAACAGTACCTTGCCTTTGAGCAGCGCAGGGTCAATCCGTCCATTAACGATGTCGGTGAAGGAGTAGCGCGGATAGTTGCCCGGCGGTCCGGCATAGTTGATCCACATCGAGTAATTGCCATCTACCGGGATACTTTTATCTCCCAGCTGGATCTCGAACGAACCTGGCTCGAATTTTTTTTCGCCCAGTGCCGCCATGGCGCCCTTTAAACCCAGCGATGGCACCAGTTTGCCATTTTCTTCGATAAGAAGCATGTTGCGACGGTTTACGCCATCATCTTCGGGCAGCAGATTGATGTGCCCTATCCCCGCCGCTGCGCTTTCGATCTCGGGGAGGCTGTGCGTGCTACCTGTTACTCTGAGCTGCTTATCAAAGTCAAAAGGCACTGCCAGCACAACATTGCCGGCTTTTTTGATTGCTGCCGCGAAGGATCGGTCTATCGCCTGTGCTTCCCTTTCGGAAAAAAAAGCATCTACCAGCAAGACTTTTGCATCAGCAGCAGAGAGACGCTCGATCAGGCGCACGTATTGGCTTCTGGTCCAGGGGAAACGTCCCAACTCGGCGATACTCTTTTCATCGATAGCCACAATAGCGATGTCCGCGCTGGGCGTAACGGCGCCACGCAAGCTTTTGAACCTCAGGTCATAAGTCTTGGCTTCAAAGGCCTCCAGAAACGAGTTCTGGTTGTAGTAAAGCGCGATAACGATGAAGATAGAAATAAAGGCAAGAAAAACTACCGTCACCTTCGAATCTTTTTTCATGAGGTTGTTTTTCAGAAATGACAAGGCCATATTATTTCCGTTTTTTATACCCAAGCTTTTTCGTATGCGGGTTCAATCTTCTCGTGTTCATAATGACAATAAAGCTGCCTCATGGCAAGCCGGCAATAGCAGGAACGATAGCCAATTGAAGAGTGAATCCGGGCGGGCGAATGCAAATACGGGAAAGTAATTTTTGCGTAAATTGCGAAGCTGTATATTACGTGCGGTGTTCGCGCTTGTAAGCGCTTTCCATCCATTTCCTGATACGGTTGGCATCGCCAATACGGGTGCGTTTCCCCCATGAATTCAGCAGCACGATGATCACGGGGCGCTGATTAATTTTTGCCTCCATCACCAGACACAGTCCCGCCTCGCTGATGAAGCCGGTCTTGCTCACGCCGATATCCCACGAGGCGCTCCTGACCAATGGATTGGTGTTGCTGAAGCGCATTGCCCGCCCGCCCAGGTTATCCACGGAAACTACTGCAGCAGTACTATATTGCTGGATCAAAGAGTAGTTGCGCGCAGCGGCAACCATCTTGACCAAATCATGTGCGGTAGAAACGTTGTCCCTGCTTAATCCGGTGGGATCGTAAAATCTGGTGTTCTGCATACCCAGTTCACGCGCCTTGGTATTCATGGCTGCCACTGCGGCGGCCGTGCCGCCCGGATAACTTTTCGCCAGAGCCAGTGCTGCGCGGTTCTCCGAGGCCATCAACGCCATCTTGAGCAACTCGCTGCGGGTGAACGTCATGCCGATGCTCAGCCTTGAGCGCGACCTTTTGCGCGTGCCCGAATCATCCTCCGCCACGCTCACGGCTTCGTCCATGGGCAGTTGTGCATCAAGCACCACCATCGCAGTCATCAGTTTGGTAATGGAGGCTATCGGCGCGACCAATCCCCCGTTTTTGTTGAGCAGCGGTTGCAGGGTTTGCTCATCAACAATCAGCGCAATATGGGAACGCACTTGCGGTAACGGAACTTTGCTTGATGCGTGCACCGGCAACACGTTGTCCGGCTTGAAATGGACTCGGTCGGCTTCAGCATGTGCAACGTGTGCTGCCAGCGCGCATCCGAACAACATAAACAACCCAAGCCTCTTGTACATTACCCAGCCTTTCATCGGCGCGATTTAACGTTGCGAAGCATAACTCATATTCAATATAAATCAACTAACAGGGTGCGATTGCTCTTCCTGTTTCTGAAGATTCCACATTTGCGCATAAAGCCTGTTCAGAGCAAGCAATTCGCGATGCGAGCCTCGCTCGACGATGCGCCCCTTGTCCATTACCAGTATCTGGTCGGCGTCTATGACTGTGGATAAGCGGTGCGCGATGACCAATGTAGTACGGTCTTGTGCGATTGCGCGCAACTCTGCCTGAATCGCTTTTTCAGATTTCGAATCGAGCGCGGAAGTCGCTTCATCGAAAATCAATATTGCCGGGTTTTTCAGAATGGCGCGTGCAATCGCGACACGCTGCTTCTCGCCGCCTGACAACTTCAGGCCACGCTCGCCTACCATGCTTTCATAGCCCAGCGGCAATGACTCGATGAATTCATGGATGTGCGCGGCCTGTGCGGCGGCAATGATGTCCTCCCGCGTTGCAGCGGGACGGCCATAGGCGATATTGTAATAAATCGTATCGTTGAACAGCACGGTATCCTGCGGCACGATGCCAATCGCCGCGCGCAGGCTGCTTTGTGTCACCTCGCGGACATCCTGTCCGTTGATGAGTATGCGACCCTGCTGCACATCATAGAAACGAAACAGTAGCCGCGACAGCGTCGACTTTCCCGCGCCGCTTGATCCGACCACCGCTACGGTATGCCCCTCTGGAATTGCAAAGTCCACATCAAACAGGATCTGCCGTTCCGGCGCATAACCGAAACTGACCCGCGCGAATCGAACTTCGGCCATGCCAACCTGCAAGATTTGCGCATCGGGTTTGTCGGCGATTTCGCGATGTTCGTGCAGCAGGCTGAACATTTTTTCCATGTCCGCCAGGGCGTGGCGGATTTCGCGATACACGAAACCGAGAAAATGCAGCGGCATGTACAGCTGGATCATGAACACGTTGACCAGCACCAGGTCACCCAGCGTCATTGTTCCCTTTACCACTTCATCAGCCGCCAGCAGCATCAGCGCGGTGATCCCGGTGGCGACGATAAAGCTCTGCCCTGCATTCAGGTAGGCCAGCGAGGTGGTATTGCGCACCGCCGCAATCTCCCAGTGTTGCATATTCTCGTCATAACGCCGTGCTTCATACTGCTCGTTGCCGAAATATTTCACCGTTTCATAATTCAGCAGGCTGTCAATGGCGCGGCTGTTCGCCTTGGAATCCAGGTCGTTCATCGAACGGCGCACCACCATGCGCCACTCGGTGACGAACAACGTAAATGCGATGTAAACCAGCAGAGTGACAAAAGTAATCACCGCGAACCACACGTTGTATTTACTGAACAGAATTGCGGCAACGAGGCCGATCTCCAGCAAAGTGGGCAGGATATTGAACAGCATGAAGTTCAGCAGAAAGCCGATGCCGCGCGTGCCGCGCTCGATGTCGCGCGACACACCGCCGGTTTGCCGTTCGAGATGGAAGCGCAGGCTCAGGCTGTGCAAATGCTCAAACACTTGTAGCGCCACGCGCCGGATCGCGCGCTGCGTCACCTTGGCGAACACCGCATCGCGCAATTCGCTGAACAGCGTGCTGAACATGCGCAGCACCCCATAGCCGATGACCAGAAACACCGGCACCGCCAGCACCGCATGAGATTTATCCATCGCATCGATAATTTCCTTGAGCACCAGCGGGACGGACACGTTGGCGAGCTTGGAAAATACCAGCAAACTCAGCGCGATGAACACACGCCACTTGAATTCCAGAAGGTAAGGCAGCAAGGATCGTATCGTCTGCCAATCGGCGCGGTTTTCTTTATTTGAAATCGGGGAGGGGGACATATGGGGTGACAGCAATGACCAGCGGCAATTATAGCCGCGCGTACCGGTAATAGTTAGCGTTCCGGCTATACCCAGTCTTTGGGCACCAAAAATTCTTCATAAAGCCTCGCTTCCGGCGTGCCTTTTTCGGGATGCCAGTCATAGCGCCATTTCACCAGCGGCGGCATCGATAGCAAAATGGATTCGGTGCGCCCGTTGGTTTGCAGGCCGAAGATCGTGCCTCGGTCGATCACCAGATTGAATTCCACATAGCGCCCGCGCCGGTAGAGTTAAAAGTTGCGTTCGCGCTCGCTGCAGGGCGTATCCTTGCGGCGTTCCAGGATCGGCATATAGGCGGACAGGAAATGATCGCCTACGCTTTGCTGGATGGCAAACGCGGTTGCGAAATCCGGTTCGGAAAGATCGTCGAAAAAGATGCCGCCGATGCCGCGCTGCTCCTGACGGTGTTTGAGATAGAAATAATCGTCGCACCACTTTTTATATTTTGGGTAGAGGCCATCGCCGAACGGTGCGAGCGAGTTCCTGCAGGCCTGATGAAAATGCACCGCGTCTTCCGCAAAGCCGTAATACGGCGTCAAATCCATGCTGCCGCCGAACCAGAACACCGGCGCTTCGCCGTCCTTCATCGCCACGAACATGCGCACATTGGCATGGACAGTGGGCGCGTAGGGATTGCGCGGGTGCAGCACCAGCGACACCCCCAGCGCCTCCCAGCGGCGGCCAGCCAGTTCCGGGCGATGCGCGGTTGCGGAAGGCGGCATCTTGTCGCCCGTCACATGCGAGAACGCAACTCCTCCGCGCTCGAGCACGTTGCCTTCCTCGAGGATGCAGCTTATGCCGCCACCCGCGCTGATACCTGTTCTATCCGGTGGCCTATCCCAACTGTCGCGGCGGAATTGTTTTCCGTCCACCTGCTCCAGTCGCGCGACGATGCGGTCTTGCAGTTTGATGAGATAATTTTTGACGGCTGCGCTATCCATTTTTGCTCCGTTGGTTCGTCATTCCCGCGCAGGCGGGAATCCAGTAAACAAAGAAACCCGCGTAGCGGACAAGCTCAGATATGTTTCGCTACGCGAGAATTATTCTTTCGGCTGGATTCCCGCCTGCGCGGGAATGACGGATTATGGAATTACTCGCGAATGATTCTACCACTCGCCCACGCCTGTATCGTGGAAGGCTTCTTGCGCTCGCCCACGTGTCCCGGCAACACCCATACCTTGCGCCCGAACATATGCTGACATTGCGCGTACGTTTTGGCGGGACGCTGGCCGCTGAGATTGGCGCTGGTGGAAACCAGCGCGCTGTTTACGCCCCGGCAGAGCTGAGCGACAAGCCGATGCACGGTAATGCGCACTGCCAGCGTGTCATGCGAACCGCGCAGCCAACGCGGCGTGGAATGATGAGCCGGCATGAGGTAAGTAATCGCTTGCGCGCCCGCAGAGGCTAGCCGATGTTGTTCATCCGGCGTGAGCGGTTGCAGATAACGCGCCACTTGCTGGTAGCTTGATGCAATGACTATCAGCCCCTTGCGCTGCGGGCGCTGCTTGAGTTTGAGCAGGCGCAGCACGGCAGCCCGGTTGTCCGGGTCGCAGCCCAGTCCATAGCAGGATTCGGTGGGATAGGCGATCAGTCCGCCGCGCCTGAGGTGTGCGGCAATGCGGCGATACGATGCGCTATGGCGGAACAATTACTTCCTGTGGGCAATCGCACGATGGCCGATATCGCGACGCATCTGGCATCCGTCGAAATGAATGCTGTCTGCGATTTCATAGGCGCTTTGCTGTGCCATCTTTACCATGGTGCCCAGCGCAGTAACGCACAGCACGCGTCCGCCGTTGGTGACTACCTTGCCATCCTTCATTGTCGTGCCTGCGTGGAATACATGCGCATCTTCCAGTTTCTTCGGCAGCCCGGTGATGACATCGCCCTTGCGCGGAGCTTCGGGGTAATTCGCTGCTGCCATCACCACGCCCAATGCGGTGCGCCGGTCCCATTCCGCTTCCACTTTGTCGAGTGTTCCGTTGATGGCGTGTTCGACTATCACCGATAAATCGCTTTTCAGGCGCAGCATGATCGGTTGGGTTTCCGGGTCGCCCATGCGGCAGTTGAATTCCAGCACCTTGATGCCGCCCTGCGGGTCGATCATCAGGCCTGCATACAGGAAACCGGTGTAAGTGATGCCTTCTTTTTCCATACCGCGCACGACCGGTTGGATCACCTCGCGTAGCACGCGTGCATGCATTTGCGGAGTGACGATGGGGGCAGGGGAATATGCGCCCATACCGCCGGTATTAGGGCCTCTATCGTCATCAAATACCCTTTTGTGGTCTTGACTCGGCGCCAAACAGACAAAATCTGTCCCGTCGCTGACAAC
>JACREA010000234.1 GCA_016218465.1 Nitrosomonadales bacterium
AACACGCGGCGCGCCACCGGCAAATCCAGCTTGGCGATCTCGCCCATGCGCTTATCGATTGCCGCCAGATCTTCCGGCGTAAACGGGCGCTTGAAGGAAAAATCGTAATAGAAACCGTTTTCGATGACCGGCCCGATAGTCACCTGCGCATCGGGAAACAATTCCTTCACTGCATGGGCCAGCAGGTGCGCGGTCGAATGGCGGATGATCTCCACCCCTTCAGCAATCTTGTCGGTGATGATCGCCAAAGCGGCATCCTGTTCGATCACGTGTGAGATATCCACCAGCTTGCCGTCCACCTTGCCCGCCAATGCGGCGCGCGCCAAACCGGCGCCTATGCTGAGTGCAACGTCGGCGACGGTGACAGGTTGCGCATAAACACGCTGTGAACCGTCCGGCAAAGTAATGACTGGCATATTTTCTTTTCTGTAAAACAAAGCGCGGCAAAGCCGCACTCAAATTTAAACGACTAAGACATCACCATTCCGCCATCAACATTGATGACTTGCCCGGTAACATAATCCGCATCGGCGCTGCACAGGAAGGCCACCGCATCGGCAACATTCTCCGCGCTGCCAAAGGTGCCTGCGGGGATGTTGTTGACGAAATGTTGTTTTACTTCTTCCGGCAGCTTTGCGGTCATTTCCGTATTGATGAATCCCGGAGCAACCGCATTGACCTGAATATTACGCGCCGCAAATTCACGCGCCAAGGTCTTCGTGAGGCCGATAAGGCCTGCCTTCGAGGCCGCATAGTTTGCCTGTCCCGCATTACCCATCTGCCCAACCACCGATGCGATATTAACGATCTTGCCAGCGCGTTGTTTGAACATCTGTTTGTTGACGGCCTTGCATACATTGAAAGCGCCGGTCAGATTGACAGAAAGAACAAGATCCCATTCCTCCGGCTTCATCCGCAAGAAAATGTTGTCTTTGGTAACCCCTGCATTGTTCACGACCACATCGAGGCTGCCGAACGTAGCAAGCACCTGTTCGACGGCCTTTTCTACCGATTCCAGCTTTGTGACATTAGCTTCAACGCTGATGGCTTTAACTCCAAGCGCCTCGATCTCTTTAACCGTATCAGGAGCCATGGCCATATCAAGAATAGCGACATTGGCGCCCTGACGAGCCAGCTTGAGGGCAATGGCTTTACCGATCCCTCTGGCGCCACCCGTAACAAGAGCTGTTTTTCCTTTGAAACTCATAATATCCTCCCTGACCCAACCTTCGAAAACCACGAAAACAATTTATATCAGTATACTCAAAGCCGATTTCAGCGCTTCACCATCATTGATGGCCAAGGCATGCTGGTTAGCGTCGATGCGTTTGTTCAGCCCAGCCAGCACCTTTCCCGGCGCGCATTCAACGTTGTGGGTGATGCCCTGCTTGCCGAATTCCAGCACGGTCTCGACCCAGCGCACCGGCGAATACAACTGGCGCACCAGCGCGTCCTTGATTGAGGCCGCATCCGCATAGCTCTTCACATCGGCATTATGCAGCACCGGAATGGCCGGGGCTTGCACCGCGACATGAACGAGATATTCTCGCAACTGTTCCGCCGCGTCTTTCAGCAATCTGCAATGCGACGGCACACTCATCGGCAGCATGATCGCCCGCTTCGCGCCCTTGGCCTTGGCCAGTTCCATGCCGCGCTCCACCGCCGCGCGATTACCGGCAATTACCACCTGGGCGGGTGAGTTGTAATTTACCGCTTCCAGCACTTCGCCTTGCGCGGCCTCGCTGCACACGGCACGCACCGTGTCGTCATCCAGGCCGAGGATCGCCGCGATACCGCCCACGCCTTCCGGCACGGCTTGCTGCATGCATCGCGCACGGTAGCGCACCAGCGGCAGGGCATCGGCAAAACGCAATGCACCCGCAGCAACCAGCGCAGTATATTCGCCAAGGCTGTGTCCGGCCATCATCGCCGGAGCCGCGCCGCTCCGCGATTGCCAGGCACGATATACCGCCACACCTGCGGTCAGCATTATGGGCTGCGTGTTCACGGTAGAATTTAAATCGTCGTCACTGCCTTCACTGACCAGTTGCCACAGGTCCTGTTTCAATACATCGGAAGCTTCGGTGAAAGTATCGCGCACCGCGCCAAAATCGGCATAGCCGTTCATCATGCCGCGCGATTGCGAGCCTTGTCCGGGAAATACGAAAGCAAACTTTGTCATGTATAAAACCTACCACTTGATTAAGACAGCACCCCAGGTGAATCCCCCGCCCACAGCTTCCAGCAAAATGTTCTGCCCGGCCTTGATGCGCCCATCGCGCACCGCAGCGTCCAATGCCAGAGGAATCGAAGCGGCCGAAGTATTGCCGTGAGTGGCAACAGTGACGATCACATTATCCATGCTCAGGCCAAGCTTTTTGGCGGTGGCTTCCATGATACGGATATTGGCTTGATGCGGCACCAGCCAGTTGATATCCGAGCCTTGCAGATTATGTTCTGCCAGCACTTCTTCAACCACTTCGCTCAGCACCTTGACTGCAAACTTGAATACGGCCTGCCCTTCCATCTTGATAAACGGATCGCCCTGGACCAAGCCGTTGCGAATATTGCCTTCGGCTTTCAACATGTCGCGATGGCTGCCATCGGCATGCAGCTTGCTGGCGATGATCCCGGGTTTATCGGAGGCGCGCAACACTACTGCACCCGCACCGTCGCCGAATAAAACACAAGTGGAGCGATCATTCCAGTCCAGCAGGCGCGAAAGCACTTCTGCGCCTACCACCAGCGCAGTTTTGGCCTGGCCGCCGCGTATGTACAGATCGGCGGTGTTCAATGCATAAACAAAGCCACCGCACACCGCCTGCATATCAAACGCCGCGCTGCGATTTTTAATGCCTAACTTGTCTTGCAGGATACAAGCGGTGCTTGGGAAAATCTGGTCCGGTGAAGTGGTTGCGACAATCACCAGATCGATTTCGTCTGCACTGATACCCGCTGCTTCAATAGCGCGGCGGCTGGCCTGTAAGGCGAGATCGCTGGTCATTTCATCATCCGCCGCGATATGCCGTTCATGGATGCCGCTGCGCGACACGATCCAGTCGTGCGAAGTATCAACGATTTTTTCCAAATCGAAATTGGTCAGCACTTTGGCGGGTAAATAGCTTCCAATACCAATTATTTTCGAGTGCTTCATGAAACCTCTATTGTTTTAAGCCTGTTTGCATGATGCCATTTTTCAATGTGCTCGCTGATATGCTGCAACATTCCGCCGCGCGCTTCTTCGGCGGCACGTTCGATCGCACAGCGGAAAGCCAGTACATCCGCCGATCCATGGCTCTTCACCACGATACCTTTCAAACCGAGAAAGCTGGCGCCGTTGTAGCGGCGAGGATCCACCCTGCGCTTGAAAGCGTTAAGCACCGGCAACGCCACCAGCGCGGCCAGTTTGGTCAAGACATTGCGGTCAAATTCCTCGCGCAGGAAACCACCCAGCATTTGCGCCAGTCCTTCGGTGGTTTTCAGCGCGACGTTGCCGACAAAACCGTCGCATACCACCACGTCAGTGATGCCTTTGAAAATATCATTGCCTTCGACGTTGCCGTAAAAATTCAGGTCGCTGTCGCGCAGCAACTGCGCAGCCTGCTTGACCACCTCGTTACCCTTGATGTCCTCGCTGCCGATATTCAGCAGGCCAACGCTGGGGTCAGGTTTGTGCTCCAGTGCAGTAACCAGAGTGGAACCCATCAAGGCGAATTGCAGCAAGTGCTCGGCAGAGCAATCGGTGTTGGCTCCCAGGTCGAGCATGCAAACCTGACCCTTCTTCGTGGGCAAGTACGAAGCAATCGCGGGGCGGTCGATGCCCGTGATGGTCTTTAACACGTAACGTGCCGTCGCCATCAGCGCACCTGTATTCCCGGCGCTGACACATGCTAACGCTTCACCGTTTTTGACCAGATTGATACTGATCCGCATCGAGGAATCTTTCTTGCCTCGCAAAGCGGCTTGCGGCTGCTCATCCATGCCCACCACTTCAGTTGCCGGATGAATGCGCAAATGAACTCCAACCTTGGCGCCCAGAGCGTTCAATTCGGTTTCAATAGCATCGGGAATGCCCACCAGAACGATGGTATCTTCGGGAAACAACTTCAGGTATTCGACTGCAGCGGGAATGGTGACCGTCGGGCCGTGGTCGCCTCCCATCGCATCTATAGCTAATGTGACATCCACCAAACGATCCTCAGGGTGATATTGAAAAACAGCAATAGAAAAGAAAACGCAGCCGACCATAGTGATCGGCTGCGCTTACCGGCAGCTTATTCGCCCTTGATCTTTACTACCTTTTTACCACGGTAAAAGCCGCTTGGGCTGATGTGGTGACGCAAATGGTTTTCGCCGGTGGTTGGCTCAACTGCCAGTGCCGGGTTTGTCAGAAAATCGTGTGCCCGGTGCATACCACGCTTGGATGCGGATTTTTTATTCTGTTGAACTGCCATGCTAATACTCCTGGTTAATTACGCTTCAATTTTGCCAAAACCGCAAAAGGATGCTGCTCTTCTTTCTGCGCGTTCTCGCCATCTGTCGCCTGGCAAGCCCCCAGCTCATGCTTGGGTGCGATTGGCAGGCTTAACAAAATCTCTTCTTCCAGCAGATCCAGCACCTTCAAGTGCGTATCTGCCAATATGCTATCTAACTCTTCTTCCTCACCGCCTGCAACGTTATCATCCAGCCTATCCATATCTGCCTGATTGCGCAGCAACAAGCGCGTATCAAGCTGTATCGCATAGTCCAAACCATTCAGGCAGCGCTGACAACGTAACTGGCAGCTTCCGGATATGCTGACATCCAGCGCCGGGATACCTTGCTTATCCACAACCCCCTGCACGGTATAACTTAAAACTCCGCGTGAATCTTCCAGCGCGTCCTGCAAACGCGGCAGTTCGGCTATCGGCACTTCACCGCTTATTTTCTGGCCATTCCTGGCAAAATCCAGGCTATCGATGAAAGGCCGTGCATGCATGAGGCGCGCATGATATATTTTTCGCCGCTTCCTGTCAAAAATCCTAAGGAATATCTTTGAATTCTCAGTTGCTTGTCCTGGCTTCCACCTCCGTTTACCGCAGCGAATTGCTCAAACGGCTGCAGATCCCCTTTGAGACCGCTGCCCCCAATGTAGATGAAACGCCCTTACCGCATGAGCCGGCGCACGCCACTTCGTTACGCCTTGCCCAGAAAAAGGCCCGTGCAGTGGCCGGCCATTTCCCTGATGCACTGATCATCGGCTCCGACCAGGTAGCCTTGCTGGAAGGACAACAACTCGGCAAGCCGCTCAATCACGACAATGCTGTCAGGCAATTGCGCGCCATGCGCGGCAAGACCACTTGCTTCTATACTGCGCTGGCGCTGTTAAACAGCAAGACCGGCAATATGCAAACCG
>JACREA010000032.1 GCA_016218465.1 Nitrosomonadales bacterium
CCCCAAGTGTTGAACACACCGGTGAGCATTGCGCCCAGAATACCGCCGACGCCGTGTACGCCGAACACATCAAGAGCGTCATCCGCACCCAGCAGTTTTTTCAGGCCGGTCACGCCCCAGAAACAAGCCACACCTGCCAGCATGCCAATCACCAGGCCACCGCCTACGCCTACCCAACCGCAGCCAGGGGTAATGGCAACCAATCCGGCGACTGCACCGGAAACCGCACCCAGCACGGAAGGTTTGCCCTTCAACAGCCACTCGGACAGCGTCCAGGTCAATGCGGCGGCGGCAGTGGCATTCAGCGTGTTGACGAAAGCCAGTGTAGCAGTGCCGGCAGCTTCCAGAGCGGAGCCCGCATTGAAGCCGAACCAACCCACCCACAGCAGGGAACCGCCAATCATGGTCATGGTCAGGCTATGCGGCGCCATTGCTTCTTTGCCATAGCCAATACGCTTGCCAACCAGATATGCTCCAATCAAACCAGCGATAGCCGCATTAATATGCACCACGGTGCCGCCCGCGAAGTCCAGCGCGCCCTTCTGGAACAGCCAGCCTCCCTTGGCAGTTTCCGTTGCCAGGGTGGCAGCATCCTTGATGGCGTCCGGGCCGGTCCAGAACCACACCATGTGTGCAATCGGCAGATAGGAGAAAGTAAACCACAGTGCGGAGAACAACAGCACAGCGGAGAATTTCATGCGTTCGGCGAAAGCACCCACGACCAGTGCCACGGTAATGGCCGCAAAGGTCGCCTGGAAGACCACGAAGGCGAATTCAGGAATCACCACGCCTTTGCTGAATGTAGCCGCGTTGGCAACGCTGCCGGTGACCGGATCAAAAATGCCCTTCAGGAACAGCCTGTCAAATCCACCGATAAATGCATTGCCTTCGGTGAAGACCAGCGAGTAGCCGTAAATGGCCCACAGCACAATGATCAGCGCGAAGATCGAGAATACCTGCATCAGGATGGACAGCATGTTCTTGCTGCGCACCAAGCCACCGTAGAACAACGCGAGACCGGGAATGGACATCATGATGATCAGCAGGGTGGACGTCAGGATCCACGCCGTATCGCCCTTGTTGGGGGTGGGCGCGGCTGCTGATGCGGCTGCCGCTTCGGCGGGTTTGGCCGCATCAGCCGCAACGGATGCCGGAGCTACGACTGTCGCTGCGGGAGCAGCTACCGGCTTGGCCGCATCTTCGGCAAATGCCGTTGCAGTCAACCCGCACAGCACTGCCAGCGTCGTGATAAATACTAATAGTTTCTTCATGGCGTTCTCCTTACAACGCTTCTGCACCGGCTTCGCCGGTGCGGATGCGGATGACTTGTTCGAGGTCGTGGACGAATATCTTTCCGTCGCCGATCTTGCCGGTGTTGGCTGCCTTCTCAATTGCCTCCAGCACTTGATCGAGCATGTCGCTTTTAATGGCAGCTTCCACTTTTACTTTCGGCAGAAAATCCACTACATATTCAGCACCGCGGTACAACTCGGTGTGCCCCTTTTGCCGCCCGAAACCCTTGACTTCGGTAACGGTGATGCCTTGCACGCCGATCGTGGAAAGCGCCTCGCGCACTTCTTCCAGCTTGAACGGCTTGATGATAGCGACAACCATTTTCATTTCAGCTCTCCTTAAAATTTATAAATCACTTCGAGTCCCAATGAACTTTGACTACTCTTCGGGGTGATTCCGTCGGTGTCGAGGAACACTGCCTGATCGGATCGATCACTCCGAATCTCACCACGCAATTCGACATTTTTGGTAGGCAGGTAAGCCACGGTTGCCGTGGTTTCTTTCCATTTTTGGCCGGAAGTTTTGCCGGGCTCAACTACGGTCCGGTAGCCGTCCTTATCATTGAAAATTTCGCCGCGCAATGACAAACGCCACATGTCATTAATCTGGTAGTTGGCATATCCGGCCCAGCCATCCCACTTGGCTGTCCCAGTACTGCCGTTAATCAGAGTGGCATTCTGTTGGGAAGCGTTGTCGTAATTCAGCACCAAGGTGAGTTGGTCGGTGGCGGTAAAGGTGGCCACAATATCCAACAGATTTCTGGTGCCCTGAGCAGCCGACAACGGATAATTGGTAATCTGCTCTTTGCCACTGTAGCCCTGCGCCGCTATTGAGAAAGATTTGCCAGGGGCTAGCGACGCACCTAATTCAAAGGTCTTCGAGGCGTTGGTATCCTTAAGGTTGTCCCAGCCGTTGTTTACGCCGGCGATCAAAGTAAGCATATCATTGACCTTGTAATATCCGCGCACGCCGGTATGAGAAAACGGGATTGCATAACCAAACAGAATCGAGCGGGAAAAATTGGTGTTGCTCGGACTCTTGATGACCTCGGCTCCGGCCAAGGTAACGTATTTACCGGCGATCACCATAAGGGGGCCAGAGGCGTAGTGGAAATAGGCCTGAGTCACGTCGAACGTGTTATTTGCTCCGGCAGCCGGACCTCTAGCACTGTCTATCGCACCGTAAGCGGCAATGATGTCCGCATCCTTGCCCGCAGTCAGGTTGACCAGGCCGCCAAACCCTTCGACGGGCAGCGAGGAGACCGTCATATCCAGTGCTTGGATGTTGAAACTGTTGCGCTCATAATCGAACACGCGATTGTTGAAAACATTGCCGATAAACTTACCATTACCGGACAAAGCAGTGTATGAGCCGTCCACATAGCCATGCACATCAATTCCCGCCGCTTCCATTATCGCGCCAAAGGTAGGTAGGGCAGGCTTTTCCGCCATCACTGGCGTGCCTGGCTCATGCTGGTGCGCTTCTTCCGCCATCGCCACGCTGGGCACAGCCAAGACCGCCAACATCAATGAGTTCAACAATTTATTTTTCATAATGATGAGTTCCTTTACATAAGTTGGGAAGGGAATTAAATGCATCCGCTTTATTACTATGCAGGATGTGTGCCAAAGTTATTTATTGTTGAAAAACAATAAGTCAGGAAGCGTCAGCGATTATCAAGCCGAGTTTGGGCACCAATTACAAGCGCGGTGATGACCTGATGCACTGCCAAGGTGCAGCAAGTATTTTTCTAGAGCGAGGGGAGGTAGGGGCACGGCGCGCCGTGCCCCTACCGTTAGGCAAATCAGCAGATAGCTAAAGACCATTCCCGATATAAATCCGGTCACTCAACCCTTGGGGTCATGGAAGCGAATCAAATTGCGGCCATCATCTTTTGCCTGATACATCGCCATATCAGCCCACTTGATGATGTCTTCCGGGCTGTCTTCGTGGTTGATGAACAACACCACGCCGATACTCGATGTGCAATGGTGCTCCACGGTGGTTTCCGCTTTGCCCGCTTGCTGGATTTTCAGCACATAAGGCTCGGCCAGAATGATGCGGATTTTTTCGGCAACGATTCCGGCTTGTGCGGTCGATTCCACTTTATTTGCATCCAGCTCGGTTAACATCACCACAAACTCGTCGCCGCCAAAACGCGCAACGGTGTCCATTTCGCGCACGCAACTGCTGATACGGCGCGCCACTTCTTTCAATAGCAAATCGCCAACCGCGTGCCCATACGTATCATTGAGCGGCTTGAAGTTATCAAGATCGAGGAACAGCAGTGCACCATAACGGCTGCTGCGCTTGCTGGAGGCCATTGCCTGATTCATCCGGTCGCTCAACATGCGGCGATTGGGAAGTTGTGTCAAAGTGTCATAAAAAGCCAGATTGTGAATCTGCTCTTCCGCCTGCTTGCGCTCGGTGATGTCGTGCAGCGTGGCAACATAGTGTGTGATCTCTCCGGCACAATCCTTTACTGCGGTGATGGAAAGCCGTTCCGGATATACCTCACCGTTTTTGCGCCGGTTCCAGATTTCACCCTTCCATACTCCTGTGCGCCGGATACTTTCCCACATCGCGTCAAAAAAAGCCTCATCGTGGCGGCCCGATTTGAGCAGGCTCGGAGTCTGGCCTACGGCTTCCTCTGCCGTGTAGCCGGTGATGTCGGTGAACGCCTGGTTGACGCGCAGGATTACACTATTGGCGTCGGTTACCATCATGCCTTCCTGAGACTCGAAAACGGTGGCGGCTATACGAATTTCTTCATCCGCATGCTTGCGGTCGGAAATGTCGCGCACTACGGCCAGAACCCGCTGCTGGTTTCCGATACGCGCAAATCTAAGGCTTACTTCGACCCAGAAGAGATGTCCATCACGGGCACGCGCCAGCCAGTCAAAAGTCTGCGGACCTCCGGTTCGCGCCAAGCGGATTTTTTCAGCGGCCTCGGCAGATGAATAGGGTGGCGTGCCGGCACTCAGGTCGTCAGCCCCGCAGGCAAGCGCTTCCTCGTGGGTCATGCCGTACATCTCGCACATACGGTTATTGACATCAACGATACGGCCCGTTTCTGCATCGTGAATGAAGATCGCATCGTTGACGGTGTTGAATATCTCGCGAAAGCGGCTCTCGCTCTCGGCCAACGCCTGTTCGGCCTGCTTGCGTTCGGTGATGTCGCGCGCAAAGCCGGTAGTGCCCAGCACATTGCCGCTCTGGTCGATGACTGGAGTCTTGAAAGTTTCCACCCAGTGCATATTGGCGCCATCAAAAGATGGTTCCTCGACACGCTTCTGGTGGCGTGAGGCCATTACCTCCACATCATCTGATCGGTATTTTTCCGCCAGTTCTTTTGGCCAGAGGTCGAAATCCGTCTTGCCGATGATCTGCTGGGCGTCATCCAGTTTGGCATAATCCGCATAAGCCTTGTTTACCTTGAGATAGCGGCCATCCGAGTCTTTCAACCATGTCAGAAAGGGTGAATTGTTCAGGGCGGCCATCAGGTTCGCTTCGCTCTTGAGCAGCTCTGTTTCGGAAAGTTTACGCTCGGTGATGTTTCGGTTGGTGCCTACCATGCGCAGCGCCCAGCCATTCGGGTCGCGGTCTGTAACGTGCCCTTCGCTTAGAACCCAGATATATTCCCCGTCCAGTTTTTTCACGCGGTGTGTGACCTGATACGAAGATGAAACATGCCCTTTCACCGCCTCCAGAATCGCGGCTCTCACCATTTGCTGCTCTTCCTGCGGAACCAGATCGGCAAGTTTTTGCACCGTTGTGAAGGTCGGTTGCTGCTCGCCGCCGAGGAGCTGTGACCAACCTTCCGACAGATATACGCTGCCTGTCACCACATCGAGGTCCCACAAAGCCAAATTTGATACGCTGATTGCCAATCGCGCGCGCTCCTCACTCTTTGCCAGTGCATTTTCCGCACGCTTGCGCCCGGTAATATCGCGCGACAGCACAATGAAACGAGGCTCCTGCCCGGCAAGGCTGTGCTTGCGTGCAATGGAGAGTTCGAACCAGAACGTGCCTTGTGAAAGTGGCAGTTCAATCTGTCTGCCATAGGAACTACCTCTTTCATACGCCTCGTGCAATGCCTGCATGACCACGCCAGCAGCCTCGGGGGGAAGGACATCGCGCACGGTTTTGCCAATCAATTCTTCGGGAGGGGCTGCGAGCAGTTCAGGATGCGTAGAATGGCAGTCGTAGTAACGTCCATCCAGCCCCAACTCGAACAACAGGTCTGGTATGGCTTCGAGCGTGGCTTTCAACCGGCTTTGCACTGCGAATATTTCAGTCTCTACTCGCTTGCGCGTGGTGATATCGGTGATAAAGCCGTGCCAGAGCGTGGAACCGTCTGCTTCGCGTTGCGGAATGCTATTGCCCAATAGCCAGCGCACCGTGCCGTCGTCAAATTTCAGCCGATACTCATGCTGCCACGGCGTCAAGTCCCGTGCCGACGTCAGGATGGATGCCTTGAGGTTTTCCAGATCATCAGGATGAACATGAGTAAATATCCCGGACGCATCTTCGCGGACTTCCTCCGGGTCGAGCCGGTAAATCTCGCGGGCGGCTTCACTGGCATAGGGAACGCAGGCGCTGCCATCAGGGCGCAACCGGAATTGATAAACAACTCCAGGAACTTGGGAAGCGATTTTCTGGAGACGCTGCAAGGCTTCCTGCCTTACCTCCTCCGACTGCTTGATCTGGGTAATATCAGTGATGGTGCCGACATAACCCATCACTTTGCCATCCGCCGCCCGTTCGGCTGCAGCCTGCCCCAGCACCCAGCGCACTTCGCCATCCGGACGTTTGATACGGTATTCCAGAACGAAATTCAAGTGTGCATGATTCGATATATACCAGGCTTTTGCTACCCGATCGCGATCATCCGGATGAATGGCTCGCGCCCATCCCCCGGCAAGCGCCTCGCCCGGCTTCATGCCAGCAATTTTGCACCAGGGTTCGTTGACATAAAGATAATTGCCATGCACGTCGGTTCGGAAAATTCCCATTGTGCTGGCCTGTGACAATGCGAAAAAGAAGCGGTCGCTATCCGGAATAGCCGCCCCCGCTTCATCGCGCCCGATTCCCGCCCGCAATGAGTTTTGGTCGTTTGGCTTATCGTTCATAAAACTTTTTAGCCACCGCGTTGTATGTAATTTTGGACAGGAAACAGCCGATTCCCGTCAAAGTAAATTATACATATAAAGCCCCGGCAGCTCTTGATGAAATATAAGCCTCAGGGAACTAAATCACGCAAGCCACTGCCTATCTCTAGCAGTTTAAATTTTGGTTTTCACAGACGCGGGTTTATCTGACCGATTTAACCATTGTGATTTATGTCACATACATTAATTATCAAACTGCTTATTATGATGCGTAACATACGGATATAAGCCATAGCAAATGGGGCTGGAATTATTTCCATAGCGGAAACAAGAAATGCCGGATTCAGGAGATTATTTTGTTAACCTCGTTCAAGTGAAGAGAAGAAACTGGTTTTTGCCGCTTTTCATTTTTTAGTTGCAGCATTTATTTTTTGGAGACAATCATGAACATGAATAAAATTGTATTTTTTTCAACATCCTGTCTGATCATCGGAGTTGCATCGCTTTCCTTCCCCTCATTTGCAGCGGATTCAACCGCCAAGAAACCTGCTGCATCGCAGCCAGTTGCCAAGCCAGATACCCACGACATGACGGCTCACGACCTGATGGTTCAGGGTGAAGAACAGAAAGGCGGCGGCGGATGTTGCGGCAAGATGGACGGCATGATGTGCGATCACAAAGGCGGCATGATGGGCGGTATGGAGGGAGGCCATATGGGCGGCAAGATGTGTTGCGACCATAAGGACGGAAAGATGTGCGGCCATAAAGGCGGCATGATGGGCAGCCAAATGAGTGACAAGATGTGCGACCACAAGAGTGGCATGATGGGTAGCCATGGCGCCGGAATGATGATGGGATCGCCACGCATGGACATGATCATGTCACTTGACCTCAGTGACGAGCAACGCGCCAAAATCAACAAATTGTCCGATGAGCTAAAACATAATAACTGGGCCACGAAGGGCTTGATCATGGATGAATCCGCAAAGCTTCGCGATCTTTATGCAGCAGACAAGCGTGATCCATCAGCAATCGGAAAAGAATACCAGAAGATTTTTGACTTGCAGCGCCAGATGATAGAAGCGATGATCACTGCCCAGAATCGCATTGAGGATTTATTGACACCCGATCAGCGCGCTCAACTTAAAAATATGCGTCACGGCGGAGCGCCGGTTCACGACTCGATGCACGATCATCCGATGCACTAAAGACCTTTGGTTTCCATCAATACCCAGGTTTTCCGACTTGGGTATTTTTTATTTCGCTGCCCGCGAACATCTGCATCACCAATGCAGCGCGCGGAATTGCGCGGTCTTTTTCAGCTGATGGTGCTGCATGCGGCTCACCACGCTGTCCAGCACGTCCAGCGCGTTGAAGATGTACGGTCCTTTGTTGAGCATCACGCACTCGGCGCGCTCCGCCATTGCGGCATCGGTGATTTCGGCACGCGACGGGATGTCCTGCTTCACCATGCTCTCCAGCACCTGCGTCGCCCAGATCACCGGCACATGTGCCGCTTCGCATAGCCACAAAATCTCCTCCTGGATTTCCGCGAGCCGGTCGTAGCCGATCTCCACCGCCAGGTCGCCGCGCGCGATCATCACGCCGAACGGATGCCGCCCGGCGCCGTGAATGATGATCTCCGGCAGGTTTTTTACTCCGGACGGCGTTTCGATTTTGGCGACGATACCCATGTCCGGCTTGCCGCGCGCTTGCAGTTCGACACTCAGCCTGTCGATATCATCCGCACTTTGCACGAATGAAAGCCCGACGATATCCGCAATTTCCACAGCGCAATCCAGCGCGTTCAGGTCGTCGTCATTCAGGATCGGCAGCGAGATTTTGCTGTCGGGAAAATTAAGCCCTTTCTCGGCGCCGACGATCTCTCCTTGCTGGCGCGCACGTGTGATGCGCAGCCATGCGCCCTGCTTGTCGAGTTTTTCGATGACGGCGCCGATGCGTCCATCATCGATCCACACTTTATGGCCGGCCTTGAGAAAGGCGAATACTTTCGCCTCGCTGCATGCGATGTGCGCCGGCTTGGTTACCTTTCCGGCAGCATTGCGCTTTTCCGGTTTGCCCGCGACATCCTCGCGCGTCAGCAGCAGCAGGTCATCTTCAAATACGCGTACCTTAGCTGGCGGCGGAATAAAATCCCCAGTCAACGCGGTGGCATGGTCATCCTTGTTGCGTTTGACCTGGTGCCGCAAGGTTGTCCCGATGCCGATATATGCGCTTGCCTCGCAAGAAGCCAGAACTTCGCCGGGCGACAACCGCTCGACCACAATCAGTTCGCGTTCACGCTTGCGCAAGTCCTCAAACAGGATGCTGTCACCCGCCTTGATTTTTTCCAGCCATGCGACAGGAACGCTCAGGCGCGCCGGTACTCGCTGTCCGATTTTGTTGACTGTCGCGCCGCAACCGGGCGCGCCGGAAGCGTCGAGTATCACCTGGCCGGGCTGCACCGTAACTCCGCGTTCATCGCGCTTGACGCCAAGGTGCAACACTGCAGGTCCGGGAGCCACCCGCGATGTGCGCAATTTGGGGCCAGCCAGATCCATGATGATCTTGCATGATCGCCCGGTCTCTCGTTCAGCACGGCGCACATGCTCAACCATCTTGCGCCACGCCACATCGCCATCATGTGCGCTATTGATCCGGGCGCAATCCATGCCGCGCACCAGCAAATCGCGCACATACAAATATTCCTCGGCTGCCTCGCTCGGCATGGTCACCATGAAGCGCGTCCAGCGCTTTTGCGGGGCATTGCCCAGCAACCTGGTGGTGTGCCGCTTCAACAGCGCCTCATCGCGCCCGATAGCCTGCGCCGATTTGGGTATTTGCCGCGCTGGACGGATATCACCTACCATATGCTGCAATGCGCTGATTACCGAATCGAGCGTCAACAGCACATGCGCTTCGCAACGACCCAGCGACGACAGTCCGAGCGTGGCAAGCTGTTGTTGCAAGGCGCGTAAATCATTGCGCCGCAAGCCGACATACGCGGCCAGATTGGTCGCGCTGGGAATGAAGGTGCGATTTTTTAAATGCGGCCGCCACTTGTGAAGCAATGTACGCTGAGTTTCGCTGACCGATGTGCGCAGCAACTGCACCGCTTCAAGCAGCTCCCGCAAATTAAAAGTCGCTCTAGTGTATGCCATGCATGATTCCCTCGCGCGATCAATTGTCGCCACAATATACAATAATCAGGAAGCCTTACGTCTTTGCTTTCTTCGATACCACTTCCATATCACCACAACCCGCCAGGTCACGCGCACCGCAATATATCCGATGAAGGCGAGGCTCAAGGCAAGCAAAGGCAAACCGATCAGGAACGGTTCGCCCAGCATCTCCAGCCAGTCCCACAATTCGCTCATCAGGTTATGCCAATGCAATTCCGAAAATGACGGTTGCGCCATTACCACGCCTTTATGCGCGCCGCTCACCCACTTGCCGAACTCGTATGCCAGCGCATACAGCGGCACGATAGTCAGCGGATTGGTATAAAGGGTAGTAAACGCTGCCACCGGCAAGTTAACCCGGAATAAAATCGCCAGAATCGCGGCAGAAATCATTTGCAACGGACCCGGAATCAGCCCGCAAAACAATCCGATTGCTACACCGCCTGCCACCGAACGGCGATGCAAATGCCACAGGTTTGGATGTTGCAACCAATGACCATAAGGTTTGAGCCAAGGATGGCTGACTACCGTTTCATGGTGCGGCAGGTACTTGCGGAATAATTTACGCATGGCTTAATTCTATCCCTATGCGCTAATCTATGCGCATGGTTCTCTTCACCATCTGTTTCACCCTTGGCGTATGGCTGCTGCAACAACAGCCCGCACTGCCGGATTTTGCCTGGGCATGGCTGCTGCCGGTTGTATTTTTTGTTCTTCTCGTGTTACGCCTTCGCAGCGACGGTCTGCTTCCGCGTTCCATCCACACCCTGATGATCGCCGTCTTCGCCTGCGGACTGGGCTTCTATCACGCCGCATGGCAAGCCGAGCAACGCCTCGCCGTCAACCTTCCGGGCGAATGGCAAGGCCGCGACATCGAAGTAATCGGCGTGGTTGCGGAATTGCCGCGCAACCACGAACACGGGCAGCGATTTGGTTTTGACGTCGAAAAAATTCTCACGCCCCAAGCCAATGTGCCAAAACATGTTTATCTCGGCACCTATTCTGAAAAGCAAATCACGCCGCTTGCATTGCGCGCAGCGGAGCGCTGGCAACTCACGCTGCGTCTAAAGCAACCGCACGGCAGCAGCAACCCTCACGGTTTTGATTTCGAAGTATGGGCGCTGGAAAATAATGTACGGGCGGTGGGCCATGTGAACAATAAAGCGAATAACGTGCGCCTCGCCGCACGGGCAGACGGCATCCTCTATCGCATCGAAACATGGCGCGAAGCGGTGCGCGACAAGCTCAATGCCACGCTGGCTGGCGCGCCATACTCCGGCGTGCTGACCGCTCTGACTATCGGCGATCAGGGCAGCATTCCGCAAAGCCAATGGCAGGTATTCACACGCACCGGCGTGAATCACCTGATGAGCATCTCCGGCTTGCACATCACCATGCTGTCTGGTGCAGGATTCGCGCTTACCTACTGGCTGTGGCGGCGAAGCACGCGCCTGACGCTACTCTTGCCCGCACGCAAGGCCGCCGCGCTGGTCGCGTTGCTGGTAGCGCTCGGCTATGCGCTGCTGTCCGGTTTCGCCGTACCCGCGCAACGCACCGTGTACATGGTCGGCGCAGTCGCCGCAGCATTATGGCTGAACCGCAATTTCTCGATCGGGCAAATACTCAGCATCGCTTTACTCGGCGTGCTGATACCAGATCCGTGGGCAGTAATGTCGCCCGGCTTCTGGTTGTCGTTCGGCGCAGTGGTTCTGATCCTTTACGTTACTGCGCATCGCATCGGGCGCGCTCATTGGCAGCGAGAGGGTGACGGCAAAGCCGTCGGGCACCCATCGGCGTACTCCTTGCGGGTGCTGGCGGAATACGCCAACGTGCAATGGGCGATGACCATCGGTTTGATTCCGCTGTTGCTCGCGCTGTTCCAGCAAGTCTCGCTGGTCTCGCCCATCGCCAATACTTTCGCAATTCCGCTGGTAAGCCTGGTCGTCGTGCCACTTGCCCTGCTGGGCGTAGTGCAGCCCCCCTATTTCAGCTATGGGGACGCGCCGCTGTGGCTGGCGCACGGCGTGATGAGCTGGACGATAAAGATGCTGGAATGGCTGAATAACCTGCCGCAAGCAGTGTGGACGCAACACGCGCCGCCCGCATGGAGCATTGCGGCCGGTATGTTTGGCGTGTTGATGATATTGCTGCCACGCGGTTTCCCGGCGCGCTGGCTGGGTTTTGTTTTGATGCTGCCGATGTTTTTGAATGCGCCTGAACCACCCGCACAAGGCTCGGTTCACTTGGTAATTTTCGATATCGGACAAGGTCTGTCCGTCGTTGCGCAAACCCGGAATCACGCGCTGCTCTATGACACCGGTCCGGACTTCAGCGATGGCGCAGACAGCGGCAACCGCATCCTGATTCCCGTGCTGCGCGCACTCGGCGTCGCCAAACTGGACGGATTGATTCTCACCCACGACGATACCGACCACACTGGCGGCGCACTTTCCGTGATGCAGGCGATGCCGATTGACTGGCTATCCTCTTCACTCCCAGAGCAGAGCCCGATTCTGCAACAGGCGCATAATCCGCAGCGTTGCACTGACGGCCAGCACTGGGATTGGGATGGGGTGCATTTCGAACTGTTGCACCCGTCGCCTGACAGCTACAACCAGGAAAATATCCGCAAAAATAACCGTGGCTGTGTGCTGCGCATCAGTACTGGCAACCAGCACATTTTGCTTGCCACGGATATTGAGAAGGAATCCGAACAGCGGCTGCTCAAGGAGCACGCCGATAAACTTCCCGCCGCGCTGCTGGTGGTGCCTCACCACGGCAGCATGACCTCGTCCGTACAACCCTTTGTGGAAGCGGTGCATCCGCGCTATGCCGTTTTCACCGTGGGCTACCTCAACCGCTTCGGCCACCCGAAGGAAGAAGTGGTCGAACGTTATCGTGAGACAGGGAGCGAATTGCTTCGTTCGGATGAAGACGGCGCGATTCTGGTCGAAATGGATGCGCACGGCTTGCAGGTAGAACGCTACCGCAGGACGCAAATGCGCTATTGGACTCACGCTTCGCAGCATTGATGACAAAAATGATGGCAGGGTTAAACAAATTGCCGACCTGGTATGGTCTATTGACCATAGACATGAATGCTGAAACACTGCACGCAAGATTGGTATGGACTGTGACACACGCTGCTCATATCATTGATAAATATAAACAAGGAAAAAAGGCGAACATGAAACAAAGTATTTCAATTCTGATGCTCGGATTAACCGGCCTTGCCAGGCAAATATCTGGGCAAATATCCGGAAAATTATTTGGGCTGGCACTTGGGCTTACATTTGCGCCTGCCGGCACCAGCATGGGGGCAGAGCCTGCACCTGCCGTCCCTGCGCCCCCAGTCAAGGCCGGCGTATATGCAAAACACGCCGGTAGCAAGATCGTGTATCACTATCGCGTAACCAATAATAGCCAGCAGGATATTACTGCCGTTTCTATCGGATACAACACCATGAACGACGAGGACCCGGTCAACGATGTCTGGGAGCTCATCGAGTTACCGTCTGGATTTAATCCCAAGCTCGGTATCCCTGCGGCAAGCTCCAATTCACCCACTGGCTGGCGCGTCAGCATGACCACACCCGCGAGCATTGCTGCGCCCGGAGACATACCTACTCCCGGAAACATACCTGCTCCTGGGAGCATGCCCGCACCCGGAGAAGAGAGCAAAACTCACGCTATCACCTGGGAAATTGTCAACAACAAATCACCCGTTATTGCCGGTGGACAAACCATGTCCAAAATGAGCATTGCACTGGATAAAGCCGACATCAATTATTTGACCGGCCACGCGCTTGTGACTTTTTCTGATGGCTCGCCTGCGACTTTCTCCAAGGGCGCTCCAGCATCGGTTACCAAAGGTGCTGCAGCAACTGTTACCAAGGATTCTCCAACGGCTGCATCCACGGGCTCTCCGGTACCGGTTACCAAAAGTCCGCCTTTGAATATTACCGTTCCCATCGAACTCCTCGACACCATTCCGCCGACCATGACAGTTACCCTTACCCCCAATACAATCTGGTCGCCGGACAACAGGTACATTCCCGTCAATGTGACCTTCGCGAAAAAAGAAGATAACTTCGACAACCTGCCTGAAATTAAACTCGAGTCGATCACCGCAAACGAGGTTATGGAACCGGACGATATCCTCGACGCAAGCTATGGTTTGGATGACCGGTATTTAAGACTCCGCGCCAAACACAATGGCGATACCGATCGGATTTATACTGTAATTTATTCTGCAACCGATGCTTCCGGCAACCAAACCACAGCCTCCGCCACAGTAACGGTGCCGGCGACTGCACCTGCGACTACACCAGTTGCTGTACCAGTGACAGCGCCAGTTGCTGCACCGGCAACTACCCCAGCAGCTATACCAGCGCCAGCACCCGCGCCAATGGCTGCACCGCGCAATCAGGTCGAAAAGAAAATACCGGAGGTCAAAAGCAGATAGGGGCGATTCACTCCCGCTTCCTGAAGCGGCAATCCGTGGTAATGGTATTTTATATTTGGCGAGACAACCCGGGAAACAGCTCCAGCATCCCGTCTGCCATGAATTGAACTGCCATGGCAGCAAGTATCAGTCCCATGACCCGGGTGGCAATGTTGAGGCCGCCCGTGCCAAGACGCTCGCCGATGGGCTCGGCCAGCCGCAGCACGATCCAGACGATCACAGACACGACCACAATCCCTGCACAGAGCACGAGCTTTTCCGGCAGGCTGCCTGCCTGGTGTGCATCAACGATAGTCAGGCTGATCGCTCCCGGTCCAGCCAGCAGGGGAATCGCCAGCGGTACAACTGCGATATCGTTCTTGGCTTCGGCCTCGAGTTGCTCCGCATCGGTATGCCTGGCCGGGCTGATTCGTGCATCAAACATGGCAATAGCGATGGTCAGCAATAGCAGCCCTCCACCAATGCGGAACGACGGGACGCCAATGCCAAAAAATGACAGCAAAGCATCACCCGCCCAAACCGCAAGCGTCAGAATCACCGCCACAGCAATGGAAGCCTTGAGTGCTGTGCGGTGCATCTCATCGGGGCGGCGATCCTCCATCAGGCTCAGGTAAATGGGAATGGCGCCGAACGGATTCAGAATGGCAAAAATACCGATCAGATATTTCACTTGTTCGGCCCAAACGGGTGACAGGGACATGCCTTCTCCTTGAGTTAAGACTTGTTATTGATCCGGCGCTCCAGAATCTTAAGCTGAACTATATTGCTGGCGATTATAGCCCAGCAGTCAACAGGTCTGTCACCGCGTTTCCGCTATAATCCCTTACAGTTTTGAACTCTTCATCTGCCCGTCCATCATGTCTGTCATCCGGTTGTTACCCGACCTGCTCATCAATCAAATCGCCGCCGGCGAGGTGATTGAGCGCCCCGCCTCGGCCCTAAAGGAACTGCTGGAAAACAGCCTTGATGCAGGCGCGACCGACATCGCGGTACAACTTGAAGGCGGCGGCGTAAAACTGCTGAGAGTACGCGACAACGGCAGGGGCATCGCCAGGGATGAACTGCAACTGGCGCTGATGCGCCACGCCACCAGCAAGATCGCCTCGCTGGATGATCTGCAGCAAGTTGCCAGCATGGGCTTTCGCGGCGAAGCGCTGGCGAGCATGGCGGCGGTGGCGCATCTCGCCCTGACCAGCCGCACCGCACATGAAACGCACGGCTGGAAAGTAGATGCGATGAACGGCATCGTCGGCGAACCAGCACCGGCCAGCCACGCGCCGGGCACCACCGTGGAGATTCGCGAGCTGTATTTCAACACCCCGGCGCGCCGCAAGTTCTTAAAATCGGAAGCCACCGAATTCGCCTGGTGCGAAGAGGCCTTCAAGCGCATTACCCTGTCGCGCCCCGATGTCGCCTTCTCGCTGCAACACAACGGCAAGACCGTCTGGCAACTCCCCGCAACACCACACTCCCCGCTCCCGCCTGCGGGAGAGGGGCCAGGGGAGATGGCAGGTGTAAGAGCAGGTGCACTGAATCGCATCTCCGCCATCCTCGGCGAAGAATTCGGCCACGCTGCCGTAACAATAGAACGGCAGGCGGCAAACCTGTCGCTGCAAGGCCTTGCCGCCCTGCCCGCCTATTCGCGCAGCTCGCGCGATGCGCAATACTTCTTCGTCAACGGCCGTTTTGTGCGCGACAAGGTCGCCAGCCATGCGCTTCGTCAGGCCTATCAGGACATCCTGCACCACCAGCGCCATCCGGCCTTTGTGCTGTTCCCCGAACTGCCGCCGCAACAGGTGGACGTGAACGTACACCCGGCCAAGAGCGAGGTGCGCTTCCGCGAGAGCCAGGGAATCCATCAGTTCATCTTCCATACGCTGCAACAGGCGCTGGGCGCTCCCGCAAGCAAAAGCGATGAAACCAATTCGTCATTCCCGCGAAGGCGGGAATCCAGTTGGTTAAAAACGCCAGATTCCCGCCGTCGCGGGAATGACGAATTGGTTTCATCGCTTTTGCTTGCGGGAGCGCCCAGCGCCTGTTGCAGCGTATGGAA
>JACREA010000237.1 GCA_016218465.1 Nitrosomonadales bacterium
CAATAGATCGTGCGATTCGCCGATCAGGTTGTTCAATAGTTGTTCGGCCAGGGTTTCGCTGATGTATTTTTTGCCGCTCATGACCTGCCGAACCGCGCCGGCCAGTTCTTCCGGCGCGCTTTGTTTGTTGATGTAGCCCACTGCGCCGGCTTTCATGGCGCGCAAGCCATATTGTTCTTCGGGATACGTGCTCAGCACGATGATTTTGATGTCAGGATGCCCATTCTTGAGTTGTTTGAGCACGTCCATGCCATGCTTGTCCGGCAGGGAGATATCCAGCAGCACCAGATCGAAGGGATTATTCCGCATCATGCCGATGGCCTGCATCCCGGTTTCAGCTTCCCCGGTCACCTGTACGCCCGGGTTACCTTCAAGTAACTGCTTTATTCCTTTGCGGATCAGGGCGTGGTCATCAACTACAAGAATCTTGATCATTTGATATCTTGGTTAAGGAAATGTTGTTTGGCATCTTAACAGGATTACTATATTACCTGTCGCCTCGCACTGAATTTTGTTTCATGGCACGGCCCATACGGATTTCCTAAAGTTTCGACATGCTGCTAATATTCAAAAAAACGCAGCAAATGCGGCGGCGGGGAATGTAAATTCACTCAAAGCAGGTAATTTCATGGGTTCTTTTGAACGGGGTGAACCATCGTACATGGTTTAATTACAGGATGGGAATTTGTTATGTCAGAAACTAACGGGCTGGAACATTGGGTATCAATACTTACTCGTGCGGACCTGCCGGTTCTGAAGCAGACCGCGCGTGATTTAGCCGCACTGCGCGCAGATGACAAAAGGCTGGATGCACATTCGGTCACCGAGGTTATCGCGCGCGACCCCATCATGACCGTAAAACTGCTGCGTTACTTGCAGCGGCACAAGGGCAGGGCGCAAACCACCGAGGTCATCCAGATCGAACAGGCGCTGCTGATGCTTGGTATTGAACCGTTTTTCAATAATGTCGCCCCGCAACCGTTGGCCGAGGAGATGCTCAAGAAGCATATCGCGGCGCTCGCGCCGATGCTGCGTGTGGTGCATCGCTCATATCGCGCTTCCGGATACGCCAAGGACTGGGCGGTGCAACTGCGCGACCTGCACTACGAGGAAGTGCGTATTGCTGCGCTGTTGCACGACATTGCCGAAATTCTGATGTGGTGTTTCGCGCCGGACATGATGCTGGAAATCCGCGACATTCAGCAAAAGGACAAGACGCTGCGCAGCCACTTCGCCCAGGAGCAGGTGTTGGGTTTTGCTTTGGATGAGTTGCAAAAAGAATTGGCAGTGCAGTGGGGTTTGCCGGAATTGTTATTGACGCTGATGGATGATTCCGGCACGAAGCAGCCGCGCGTGCGCAACGTTGAATTGGCCGTTAACCTGGCGCGCCATTCCGCCAACGGATGGGACGATGCGGCCCTGCCGGATGACTATAAGGACATCGGCGAATTACTGCGTATGCCTGCGGAACAGGTCATGGCTATGGTCGCCACAGATGCCGGTACTGCGTGCGACATCAGCAAACCGCATTGAATCAACATCCGGACTCTTGCCTTCGCCGGTCAGTTCAATGACCATCATGCTCGATCGTATCTCCCAAGCTGGACGATCCGGAACCAGATAGGAAGCTGTCATTCATCTTCCCCAAGCTTCGCGCGGGAACGATGAACGGCATGATTGGCTGACAGGCGAGGCGGTACGCAAATGCCCGAACACGTGGGGAATCTACCCCTTATTCTGCACACCATCACATTGCAACCGCTGGCATATTGCCGCATTGCAAAGGAGTGATAAATGGCGGTTATCGCCGTGTTTAATCAAAAGGGTGGCGTAGGTAAAACCACTACTTGTCTGAATGTGACTGCTGCGCTGGACATCGCACAGCAGTGCCCTATCGCGCTGGATTTGGATCCCCAGGGGCACTTGACCCTGTCCAGCGGAGTCAAGGGAACGCCACCGGACAGCGGCATGGCTGCGTTTTTCAAACACAAAACGCCGCTTGAAGGTTTGTTGCGCGAAACGCCGCGTGGTTGGCAAATCGTCTCAGCCACTCTGGAGCTGGCCAAAATTGACGCTTTGTTTGGCAGCGATGCGAAAGCGGCAACCTTGCTTAAACAAGGCTTGAGTGAAGAATTGGCGCTTACCGGCGCACCTATCCTGATTGACTGTTGTCCGGCACTGGGCGTGCTGACGCTGAATGCTTTGCTGGCCGCTGACCGGGTGCTGATCCCGGTGTCGGCAGATTTTCTTTCGCTGCAAGGCGTGCATCGTCTGGATAGCGCGCTCAATGTGCTGGAGAAAAAATTGCAGCGCAGTTTCGAGCGGCGTATTGTCATCACGCGCTTCGATTCGCGGCGCAAACTATCCTACGATATCTACGACAAGCTCAAGGAGCGCTACGGAGCGCTAATCTGCAGCACCCGTATCGGCGAGAACGTCTCGCTGGCAGCAAGCCCGATGCATAACATGGACGTGTTCGCTTTTGCGCCAAATAGTCCCGGGGCAGCGGACTATATGGCGTTGACCGGAGAATTATTGGGCAGCGGATTTTTTGCGGCGCCTCAGCCTTGTCAAAAACAGAAATGATGCGGAGCGCTACGAGCGCTGGCCGCTGGTCATTATCATTGATCTTTCCAAAATACATGACAGTAGAGAACCGCAGCCACACCAGCCCTTGCAAGTCGAGAAGGGAGCACACCCCCATCCCAGCCTTCCCCCGTAAACGGGGGAAGGAGCCAAATACTCCAGCCCTTGCGCAAAGCGCAAGGGCTGGGGAGGGGGTAAAAAACTGTCGCCAATTATGAAAACCTCAATAATCAGAAATTCCTTAAACTTTGAAGCGGACCACCGATCCCCTGAGTGTGCCTGACAGTCTGTCTAGCTGCACTGCCGTATCGTTGCTCGCTGCGGCGGCGGCGCTGTTCTCCTCGGACATCTGGGCGATTTTCTCGATGTTCGCCGCAACCTGCTGGATGGCGGCGTCCTGCTCGCGTATCGCGTCAACGATGCTCTGGACATTGCCCGCCACCTCGCGCGAATCGTCGCCTATGCGGCGCAGCGCGGTCTCCGTCCTGCCGACCAGTTCAAGGCTTTCCGCAACCTGGGTGTTGGCCTGCTGCATTCCCGTTACGGTCTCGCCGATGTGATTCTGGATGTCGCCGATGAGCGCGGCGATCTCAGTGGTCGCTTTTGACGTGCGTTCGGCGAGTTTGCGCACCTCGTCCGCCACGACCGCGAACCCTCTGCCTTGCTCGCCGGCGCGCGCCGCCTCGATTGCCGCGTTCAACGCCAGCAGGTTGGTCTGGTCGGCGACCTCCCTGATCACCCGGATGATGCCGCCGATCTTCTTCGAACTCTCGTCGAGCCGCCCCACCTTGGCGTCCGATTCGCGGATCAGCGCGGCGATGCCGTTCACGTTCTGCACCGTCTCGGCCATGACGGTGAGCGCCGTTTCGGTTCCGGCGCGGGATTTCCCGGCGATCTCGCCAGCGGAACGGGCATTCGCGGCAGTTTCGCTGACGCTCACGGAGACTTCCTCGACGGTTGCGGCGACCGTTGAGGCGGCGTCCGCCTGTGCGGACGAACTCTTGTTGACCTGGCTGCTTGCGGCGGCCAGTGCGCCTGACGCGTCCGCAATGCCTTCGCTGGAGCGTGTGGCATCCGAAATGATGCTGCGGAACTTCTCCATCAGGCGGTTGATCGCCTGTCCCACGCGTGCCGTTTCCTGCGTGCCTTCTTCCGGGGCATCATGGGTAAAGTCGTCATTCGCCACCGCATACTCGGCCGCATCCACGACCGCTTTCAATGGCCGGTTCACGCTGCGCGCCACCCACGCCGACACGGCTACGGCAAGCACAATCGCCAGCATCGCCAGCGCCAGTTGCGACAAAAGAAGCAGGCGGCTGGACGCCAGCAGATGGTCGGCATCGGAGACGATGTTCTTCGTGAGCAGTTGCTCGACTTCGTACAGGCCGTTGATCCTGTCGGTGCTGCGCTTGAACCACACCGCCGGATCCACGCCCGCCGGCGCGGGACGATCGGCCACAACTTCGGCGCTCTTCTTGTTGCCGGGCGCGGCGCGCACGTCAGGTGCGGCATGTTCGGGATGCTCCAACATCTCTGTCATGGCGGCGCGCATCTGCTCCACATCTTTTGCCGCTTCGCCGTCGAGCACCGCTTTCAGCGCCGCATTTTCCGGTTCGGTTGCGGAATCGCCGAACGAATCCAGATAGGCTTCCTGCTTGTATATCTTGCCCAGAATGGTGCGGTACTTCCCCGGCTCGACTTTATTGGCGGCAAACACCGGCACGGACAGCGCCCGCTCCTGCCCGGCGTTTTCCTTGGCGTTTGAAAAATTATGATAGGTCAAAAGCTTTCTCCCGATTGCCGGGTCTTTGTTGTAATCGGCAGCGGTGCTCTGCACATCCAGCAGCTTGTCGATGGCGGCGGTGAAAAAAGCGAATGACTCTGCGGGAGGAATGGAAAACTGGCTGGCCTGGTCGCGCTTTCCGGCAAGCCCGTCAAGGCCGTGTTGCGCCTCCCTGATGGCGCTTTTCAGCGGCTCTGAACCGGCATCCATGCCTTCGATCAACTGTTTGTAAGAAGCCAGTTTCTCATCGGTCTTGGCGCGGGTGCCGGG
>JACREA010000235.1 GCA_016218465.1 Nitrosomonadales bacterium
CCCGCGATGAACTGGCGTTCGAATTCATGATGAATGCGCTGCGTTTGAACGAGGGGTTCGACAGCATGCTGTTTCAGGAGCGCACCAGCCTGCCGCTGCCCGGCATTCGCCGTGAGCTGGAGGAGGCCGTGCGGCGCGGATTATTATTCAGGGACCATCAACGCATTGCTCCTACACAGCTGGGGCAATGGTTTTTGAATGATTTGCTGGCGATATTTCTGGTGGGGAGCACATAGGGGCACGCTATGGCTCTATGAATTGATCTGTGCCGCATCAAATCCGCATTGCCGCCATGCTTCAAACACTGTCACCGCCACCGTATTGGAAAGGTTCAGGCTGCGGCTGCCGGGCAGCATCGGCAGCCGTACGTGCTGCCCGTCGCCAAACCGGTTCAGCACTTCGGCGGGCAAGCCGCGACTCTCCGGACCGAACAGAAACGCGTCCCCTGCCTGATAGCGCACTTGATGAAAGGCTTGTGACCCTTTGGTGGTGAGCGCAAACACACGCCGGGTGGCGAAAAGCTCGCGCAGCGAAACGTTTGCCCCCTCTCCCTCCGGGAGATAACCAGCGACTTGCCCGCTTGCGGGCTTAGTCGAATGGCTATAACCAATGACTTGGTTGTCGTTTTTGGACAGCCTAGTCAGATGGCTAGTAGTTTCACCAGTAGTTCCATAAGGGTTGGGGTGAGGGAGGTTTTCGAGGCACTCGACCAGGCTGTCATACACCTTCAACGCCGCGAACTCATGATAATCCAGCCCGGCGCGGATGAGCTGCTTGTCTTCCAGCGTGAAGCCGAGCGGTTTGACAAGATGCAGCTGGCAGCCGGTATTGGCGCACAGGCGGATGATGTTACCGGTGTTTGGCGGGATCTCGGGTTGGAACAGAATCACATGGAACATAAGAAATGCTTGGTAAGTCCTTGTCAGTATCGGTAAAAACGGCTAAGTTACCCAAACTGAAAATGGTTAATATGCTAATAAATACTCCGGGGAGAAATTATGGCGCGTCCTGAGAAAATTCGCTTGGGCGATTTGCTGGTCAAGGAAAAGATCATAACGCATGATCAACTTGATTTTGCGCTTGAACAGCAAAAGAGCAACGGGCGCAAGCTGGGGCGCGTGCTGGTGGAAAACGGCTTCGTCACGGAAGAGCATATTTCCGAGGCGCTCGCGATGCAATTCAGCATTCCCTACGTTAACCTCAAGAACTACAACATCAATCTCGAACTGGTCAGGTTGCTGCCGGAAAGCCAGGCGCGGCGTTTCCGCGCTATCGTGCTGGAAGAACACAATAAAAAGCTGCTGGTAGGCATGTCAGACCCGACAGATTTTGCCGCAATGGACGAAATCACGCGCCTCGTCAAACGCAATATCGATGTGGCGGTGGTCACCGAGGGGCAATTGCTGCAAAGCATCGATCGCGGCTACCTTCGTACCGAAGAAATCACCGGCGTGGTGCGCGGGGCGAGCAAAATTACGGGGAATGACACGAATGCCAATTTTGCATCTCTGGTCGACAGCTTCGGAACCGAAGATGTAACTATGGCCGATTTGTTGAAGGGCGTGTTCGATGACGCCATGCGGATGCGTGCCTCCGATATTCATATCGAGCCGCAGGAAGGGCGCCTGACGATACGCTTCCGGATCGACGGCGTGTTGCATCTGCGATCCGAAGCGGATAACAAGATTGCGCCAGCGCTGGTATCGCGCCTCAAATTGATGGCAGGGCTGGATATTTCCGAAAACCGCTTTCCGCAAACCGGACGACTGCATGTGCGTGCGGACGATCATGCTGTGGATGTGCGCATCTCGACCATGCCTACCCAATACGGTGAATCCGCATTGATGCGTTTATTGAGTCAGGACAGAATTCTGCTTGGCCTCGACAAGCTGGGCATGTCCCCGGAAATGCTGAAACGCTTTCGCGAGCTCATCCAGAGCAGCAAGGGTATGGTGCTGGCCACCGGCCCCGCAGGCAGCGGCAAAAGCGCCATGCTGTATGCCGCGCTTGCCGAAATCAACACCGTAGAGCAAAAAATAATCACCGTCGAGGACCCGGTGGAATACCTCATGCCAGGCATCAATCAGACCCAGGTGGATGAAAAGATCAAGCTGACTTTTTCGCAGGCGCTGCACTTTTCGCTGCTGCAAGACCCTGACGTGATCATGATCAGCGAAATGCGCGATGAAGAAACCGCGCAAGCCGCCTTGCGCGCGGCGATGACCGGGCACCTGGTGTTTTCTGCCATCTATGCCAACGATTCCGCCAGTGCTTTGTTCCGCCTGGTTGAAATGGGCATGCCTCGTTTCATGGTGGCGTCTTCGGTGAGGGCAGTGGTGGCGCAACGGTTGTTGCGCCGGGTTTGTGATATCTGCAGTGAACTGCATGTTCCCAACCCGCAAGAAAGCGAATGGTTAAAGGCCAAAGGGTTGCCTTCCGATCAGTGGGGAGGCTTATTGCGCGGGCGAGGTTGCGCGCAATGCAACGGCACCGGATATCATGGCCGCACGGGTGTGTTTGAAATGCTGGAAATGGGGCGCGAGATGACAGAAGCGGCCGCGTACGACGATGCCACTCATTTCATGCAGGCGGCACGCCAGCATATGCGCGGCAAGACGATTATAGACCACGCGCTGGAACAGATGAAACTGGGGCGTACTACGATCACCGAAGTAATGCGCATCAGCATTCAGGTAGATGATTAACATCAATGCCGTTTTGCATGGGGGACAGTAGTGGCGCTCCATACTCTGCGCGCGGGTCAGCTTCGTTATTCTGTTTTGCGATAGAAACGGAATTAATGTAGGGTGCGTTTACGCGCCAGTTGGCGATGGCGCGTAAACGCACCCTTCGAGATTATTGTTGTTTGTAACGAAAATTGGAATTATTCCAGAACAATGGCTGTTAACGGCTCTGCGGCAGTGCCCTTGCCGCGACCTCTATTGCGCCGGTGTTCGGGAAATGGCTGCGAACAAGCCGTGTGTTTAGCCCTTGTCAGTATCGTAAAAAACGGCTAACTTCCGGCTCTACGAAAGTTGCGTCTCGAAAAAATCAATTCAGGGGAGAATTATGGCGCGTCCGGAGAAAGTTCGCTTAGGCGATATACTGATACAGCAGAAACTCATTTCGCAAGACCAGCTCAAGTTCGCGCTTGAACAGCAGAAGCGCAACGGGCGCAAATTGGGACGCGTCCTGGTGGACAATGCCTTTGTCACCGAGGAGAACATATCCGAGGCGCTTGCCAGGCAACTCAACATCCCCTATATCAATCTCAAGCATTACAACGTCAATCTTGAGCTGGTTCGCCTGCTGCCGGAGAGCCAGGCACGGCGGTTCCGTGCAATTATATTGGAAGAGCGCAACAGGATGCTGTTGGTTGGTATGGCCGACCCGACCGATTTATCTGCATTCGACGAAATCTCCCGTATCCTGAAACGCGACATTGACGTGGCAGTGGTCACCGAAGGCCAGTTGCTGGAAAGTATAGATCGCGGATACCGGCGCACCGAGGAGATCACCGGCTTGGCGCGAGAGCTCAGCGAGGACATTGGCGATAACTATGTGGACTTCGGTGCAATGAGCGCTACCGTTGGCATGGAAGAAGCCCCGGTAGTCAAGTTGCTGCAGAGCGTGTTCGACGATGCCACGCAGATACGCGCATCCGATATACACATCGAGCCGCAGGAGGGCCGGGTGATGATACGTTTCCGCATCGATGGCGTGCTGCATCTGCAGACCGAAGCGGATAGCAAGATCGCTCCCGCGCTGGTATTGCGTCTCAAGCTGATGTCCGGCCTGGATATTTCAGAAAAACGGTTGCCGCAAGACGGACGTTTCAATGTGCGGGCGCGCGATCAACGCGTGGATGTGCGTATCGCCACTTGCCCCACGCAGAATGGCGAAACGGTGGTGATGCGGCTGCTGCGCCAGGACGGCGGAATGGTCGGATTGGACAAGCTGGGTATGCCGCCCGACATGCTCAAACGTTTCCGCGAGATCATCCGGCGCAGCAACGGTATGGTATTGGTGACAGGTCCGACCGGTAGCGGCAAGACCACTACCCTTTATTCCGCGCTGGCCGAGATCAACACCATCGACCAGAAGATCATCACCGTGGAAGACCCCGTGGAATACCGCCTGCCCGGCATCAATCAGGTGCAGATCAATGAAAAGATCGACCTGACATTTTCGCGCGTGCTGCGCTCCGCCTTGCGGCAGGACCCGGATGTGATACTGATCGGCGAGATGCGCGATGCGGAAACCGCACAGATCGGCCTGCGCGCGGCGATGACCGGCCACCTGGTGTTTTCCACCCTCCATACCCGCGATGCCGCCGGCACGCTGTTCCGCCTGGTGGATATGGGCATTCCGCGGTACATGGTAGCTTCCTCGGTGCAGGCGGTCATCGCGCAGCGATTGCTGCGAACCGTCTGCGGGAGTTGCAGCGAACAGCATATCCCCACGGCGCAAGAAGCAGAGTGGTTGCAGGTGGAGGGGGTAACCCCGGACCAATACAGCGGCCTGCAGCACGGGCGAGGTTGTTCGCATTGCAACGGCACCGGTTATCGCGGACGCATGGGCGTGTATGAAATGCTGGAAATGAGCCACGAAATGGTCGAAGCGGCGGCGCATGACAATGCCACTCACTTCATGCAGATCGCCAGCAAGCATCTGCACGGCAAGACCGTCCTGTCCCATGCGCTGGAGCAGATGAAAAGGGGCCGTACCACGGTAGCCGAGGTGATGCGTATCAGTAATCAGGTAGAGGATTAGCAATGGCAGTATTTGCTTACAAGGGGCGCAACAGGCGCGGCGATCTGGTGGAAGGTACGCTGGACGGCGACGATAGCGGCGCCATTGCCGACCAGTTGGTGAATACCGGCATCACGCCCACCGACATTAAACTGTTCCGGGGCATAGCGGGCGGTGAAGTGAGCAGACCGGACTGGATCAAGCGGCTGTTCACCGAAAAGCCCATCAGCCCGATGGATGTGCTGTTATTCAGCCGCCAGATGTACACCCTGCTCAAGGCCGGCGTCCCCATCATGCGGGCGCTGGCCGGCTTGCAGGAGTCCACGCAGAACCCGGTTTTCTCTCTGCTGCTTCAGGACTTGCGCGAAAGTCTCGATAGCGGTCGCGAACTCAGCGCCGCGATGCGCCGCCATCCCAAAGTGTTCTCCGCGTTCTATATCAGCATGGTGCAGGTCGGAGAAATGACAGGGATGCTGGATGAAACTTTCATCCGCCTGTATGACTACCTCGAATTCGAGCGGGATATGCGCGAACGCATCAAGACCGCGATGCGCTACCCCAGCTTCGTAGTACTGGCGATGGTGATCGCCATATTCATCATCAACCTGTTCGTGATACCCGCCTTCGCCAAGGTATATGCGGGTTTTCATGCCGAGCTTCCGACCATTACAAAAATGCTGATCGGGTTTTCCGGTTTCATGGTGAATTACTGGATGCTGATACTGGCGATGATAACCGGCGCGGTGGTGGGGTTCCGCTTTTCCATCAACACGACGAATGGCCGCTACACCTGGGACAAGTATAAATTCAAGCTTCCGTTGGTCGGAGCGATCATCCTCAAATCCACGCTGTCTCGTTTTGCGCGCGGCATGGCGCTCTCCTTCAAGAGCGGGATGCCGATCCTGCAGGGGATGCATGTGGTCAGCATGGTGGTGGACAATGAATTCATGCGCAGCCGCATCGAGCAGATGCGCGACGGCGTCGAACGCGGCGAAAGCATCCTGCGCACCGCAGTCGCCGCAGGGGTGTTCAATCCGGTGGTGTTGCAGATGATCGCAGTCGGCGAAGAAACCGGCGATATGGATGGCATGATGTTCGAAGTTGCCGACATGTACGAGCGCGAGGTCAAATATGAAGTCGCGACCCTCAGCTCGAAGATCGAACCGATCCTGATTGTGGCGCTCGGTATCATGGTATTGATCCTCGCTCTCGGCGTGATCCTGCCGATGTGGGATCTCGGCACAGCGGCGATGCACCGATGAGTGCCCGAGGACAGAGGACAGAGGACAGAGGACAGATTGTTGTCCTCGCTCCGCGCGGGCTGTCGAACACGCGCGGCGTAGCCGCGACAAAACCTCTGTCCTCTGAACGCGGCTTCACACTCCTCGAATTGATCGTGGTCATCATCGTCATCGTGACCCTGATGGGGCTGTTCATGAACCGCGCGCTGTTCTATATGGAACAGGCCGAGAAGGTCGCCATGGAAGGAGTGGCAGGCGCGATACAAAGCTCATTGACCATGCAGTACGGGCAGATTTTGACGCGCGGGAAGCCATCCGACGTGGCGGCATTAGCGCAGGATAATCCGATGAACTGGTTGCAGAAAAAGCCGCGTAACTACGCTGGAGAGTTTTACGACCCCACACCGTTGTCCGCCGAATCCGGCAACTGGATGTTCGACCTCAAATCGCGCGACCTGGTCTATGTCGTGCGTCATGCCAATTACTTCAGCCCGGGTAAGGATGGAAAGAAGTGGATACGTTTTCACGTTGCCGTCAGCCACGAACCCTCGCGCCTGCCCTCGTTGCAAAACGCGCCGCCTGAATTGGCCGGCATACTGTTCGAGCCGGTCGAGCCGTATTCGTGGTTTTGATGAACCAAAGCCGGGCGAGCCGGAACCAAAAATGGAAACCTGTGTTTTTGATCCCAAAAAACGCAGTTTGAGGTGCGTGTAGGTGCGAATAAATTCGCACCTACAGAAGCAATGCAATACCATGAATGAAAAGAGTATTCATCATCAACTGCGTTTTTTTAGGAGAATGATAACTCCGCTCGTTGGGCGCGCCGTGCCCGAACTGCTTTGTTATCCCGAGCGAAGCGAGAAGTCTTGTTTTGAACGAACTTTTCATGATAAAACGCCTACTGAATTATTAAGGAACCCTTAACATGCCGACTGATATTAATTATTGCCATGCGCACTAACCTGACCGATATTATTTTATGGCAGTCGCTTGCCATCTTTTTGACCATCGGCGCTTCAATAGGCGTTGTGGTTTCCCTGTTGCTCATCTTCAAGCCGCACCTGATGGAGCGTATCAACCGCGTCGCCAACCGCTGGATATCGACACGACGAATGAATCAGTTCCTTGATCGCAGTATCAGCATCGAGCGTTGGTTTTACCGGCATCATCGCCAAATGGGCATATTGGTCATACTTGGAGCGTGCTACATCCTCGTGTACTTTGGTTTGCTGTTCGATAAGGCAATCGCACTGCAACGCCTGTCCGGCTATGCATCTGTCCTGCTGCTGAACATATTTCTGGATGCTCTGTCGCTTGCCTTGCTGTCCGGAGCCGCTGTTGCGTTGATTATCGGTTTATTTGTATGGCTGCGTCCCAGCCTGCTGCGCGGTATCGAGAAAGAGGCCAACCAATGGGTGTCCACACGCCGCGCGAGCAAAGTGCTGGATGTGCCACATGGTGAAGTGGATCGTTTTGTCGCGCACCATGCCCAGCGGGTTGGCTGGTTGTTGCTGTTGGGCAGCATCTACCTGCTTTTCGTAATGTTCCGCTGGTTGGTGTAGCTGTTTTTAGCTTCGCCGCTCATCGGCTGGGCTGAACGGGGGCGTGTTGCCTCACGTAAAAAGCTGAGCGAAACCTGATTCATTGCCTCACCTAAAAAGCTGAGTCAAATTGCACGGTTTTCATGGTTCACCTGTTGGTGAATTGTAGTTGATATTCTGGCGCGCCGTCGGCTTGCCGCAGTCTTGAACAATTTCTCTTGCAGCCGCGTTATCTCTCGTTTCAGTTGCGCCGGGTTCAGTGTTGCGTATTCGGCTTTCAATCTCTGCTTGGCTTTTGAGCTGATATCCGGCATGTCCATCAACCGCCGGTATGGCGTTTTGGGTTCGTCATATTTCTTTTTGACCTTGGCTCCGTTGCGTTCCTTGCTGAGCAGTTTCATGACCGGCTGGAAGTAGTTGGTGTACAGCCGCAGATACCCATAGAGTTCGTTCAGCAAACGCAATTGCGCCTGTGAGTCATAGCGGGCATATCCCACCGCCCGGCGTACCACCGAGTAGTTTTTCTGCTCGACGAAACAGCCGTCATTTTTCTTTCCGGAACGCCC
>JACREA010000248.1 GCA_016218465.1 Nitrosomonadales bacterium
CGCTTCATCCGGGCTACGAATATATTTATACGATTACAAATTGGATTTATGCAACACGGCGCTTTTGCTCCGCGGCAGCGCGCCTCATCCTGGCGATTGATGCAACCTTTTCTTCCCACGTCTTGGCACGGGCATCTGCGCGGTAGCTGGCTTTGGCCTTGATTACATATTCGAGGCGATCAGGGTTGGTTTTGCCAATTTTATTAGTTTTACTGGTTTTCATCGCTACTCCAATTCAAGACGTTTTTGGTTCTGTTTTCGAGGTTGTACACGCACGCGCGCACGCGGGGCCTATAGTCGTAGCATCGGGCTACTTTCTTTCTCCCCGCGACACCATCTTCTTCTGAATCAACTCAATCCTGTAACCATCCGGGTCTTCCACAAACGCAATTGCCGTGCTGCCGTGTTTCATCGCTCCCGCTTCGCGCACGACTTTGCCGCCGAGTCGTTTTATTTTTTCACAGGCAGCGTAGGCGTCTTCCACTTCAATGGCGATGTGGCCGAATGCATTGCCGATCTCATATTTTTCCACACCCCAGTTGTGGGTCAGCTCAATTACAGCGCCGCTGGCTTCATCGTCAAAGCCGACAAAAGCCAAGGTAAATTTCCCTTCGGGGTAGTTGGTGCGGCGCAGCAATTTCATGCCGGGCACGCCGGTATAGAAAGCGAGCGATTTTTCCAGATCGGCTACGCGTAGCATGGTATGCAGAATGCGCATCAGGATTCCACTATTTCAATTGCCTTTGGGTTCGTCAGTTAGGGTAAAATGCCTGCCCGGAAGCGCATTTTACCATCCATACATCATGTCCGAATCTTTCCCTCTTGTAATGAGTTTTGCCGCAACCGATCCCAGCGGTGGTGCGGGTTTGCAGGCTGACCTGCTGACCATTTCCAGCATGGGCTGTCACCCGTTATCGGTGGTCACGGCCATCACCGTGCAGGATACCAGCGGGGTGGATGATGTGCTGCCGATCGATCCGGAGTGGGTGGTGGATCAGGCGCGCGCGATGCTGGAAGACGTGCCGGTAGCGGCGTTCAAGATAGGGCTGCTTGGCAGCGTGGAAAACATTGCGGCGATTGCCGAGGTGTTGTCGGATTACCCCGATATTCCGTTGGTGCTCGACCCTGTGCTGGCATCGGGACGCGGCGACGAGTTGGTGAATGAAGACATGATCGACGCGATGCGCGAGTTGCTGATTCCGCAGACCACCATCATCACGCCGAATAGCATGGAGGCGCGCCGCCTCGCGCTAGATGAGAATGACGATGAGGATGACCCAACCCTGGAAGAGTGCGCCAAACGCATTCTTCGCATGGGTTGCGAGTATGTGCTGATTACCGGCACGCATGAACAGACACCCAAGGTCATCAATACCTTGTACGGCGAACGTGGAGTGATTAGCAGCAAAAGCTGGGCGCGCCTGCCGGGAATTTATCACGGTTCCGGTTGCACCTTGTCATCCGCAATTGCGGCCCTGCTGGCTCAGGGCGTGGATGTGCCAGAAGCGGTAAAGGAGGCACAGGAATACACATGGCAAACCCTGAGCGCGGGCTTCCGCCCCGGCATGGGACAGCATATTCCGGACCGTTTGTTCTGGGCGCGCGGCGAAGAGGATGAAGAGCATCAACCAGAACGCCCGAATTAACGGCAGGGTCAAAAATCTCCGCCCCGAATGTGCGGTCGATTGCTCCCTCGCCCGCATGGCGGGATAACCAGCGACTTGGCCGCTGTCTTTTGGCGGCTTAGTCGCATGGCTAGTAGTTTTATCAGAGGGTTGGGGAGAGGGTGATAGGTAGAGTAAAGTGAGCCAAATTCCCCACCAGGGCATCAGCGGCCTGTACGCAATTACGCCGGACGAAAACGACACGGCGGAGTTGCTGCGTAAGGTGCGTTTGGTGTTACTGGGCGGAGCGCGGGTAGTGCAGTATCGCAACAAGACTGCCGATGTGGCGTTGCGCTTGAAACAAGCGGAAGCTTTGCGCGAATTGACGCGTGAATTTGCCGTGCCGCTGATCCTCAATGACGATGCGGCATTGGCGCAGCAAGTGTATGCCGACGGCGTGCACTTGGGCGGTGCGGATGGCAGCGTGGCGGCTGCGCGCGCGGTGCTAGGCAGCGGCAAGCTGATCGGTGTGTCTTGCTATAATCGCCTGGCGCTGGCGCATGAAGCAGTGCGGCAAGGCGCGGGTTACGTGGCATTCGGCAGTTTTTTTTCTTCCGCAGTGAAGCCCGATGCGGTAGTTGCCACGCCTGATTTACTGCGGCAGGCGCGCCGCGAACTTGCAGTACCGCTGGTGGCGATTGGCGGCATCACGGTGCAAAATGGCGCGCAGTTGCTGGAAGCGGGCGCAGATGCGCTGGCAGTGATTTCGGCGGTGTTCGCCGCACCGGATGTTGAAGGCGCAGCAAGAGAATTTTCCAATCTCTTCAAATAAAGGGAGGATGCCTTTAAGAAAATTGCTTTTGCGGGATGAAGCACAAGGAGCCGCACAGCGAATGACGAGGCATATCGGGTTGATAGACGAGAAATGAGCGAGCACGCGACGCCGTGATTCGCCCGCAAAACAAATTTATAAAGGTATCCAGCATGACTTCGCACAATCAACAGCTATTCGATGAATCCCAGAAAGTCATACCGGGCGGAGTGAACTCGCCGGTGCGCGCGTTCCGTTCGGTCGGCGGCACGCCGCTATTTTTCCAGCGCGGGCAAGGCGCTTATGTATGGGATGCGGACGGCAAAAAATATACCGACTACGTCGGCTCATGGGGGCCGATGATCGTCGGGCATTGCCATCCCGATGTGGTCAAGGCGGTGCAGGACGCAGCTGCTCAAGGACTGGGTTTCGGCGCGCCGACCGCAGCCGAACTGGAACTGGCCAACCTGCTGTGCAAATTATTGCCGAGCCTGGAGATGGTGCGCCTGGTGAGTTCCGGCACCGAAGCCACGATGTCGGCGATTCGTCTGGCGCGCGGCTTTACCGGGCGTTCGCGTATCGTTAAATTCGAGGGCTGCTATCACGGCCATTCCGACGGGCTGCTGGTGAAGGCCGGTTCCGGCGCGCTGACTTTCGGACAGCCGAGTTCTTCCGGCGTGCCGGCGGAGATCGCTGCGCTGACCACAGTGCTGGATTACAACGATGCTGCCGGGTTGGAAAAAGCCTTCGCCGCGATGGGTAACGAAATCGCGGCGGTGATCGTCGAAGTGGTTGCGGGCAACATGAATCTGGTTACGCCCAAACGTGAATTTCTGGATGCGATGCGCAATCTATGTACCAGGCATGGCGCTGTGCTGATTCTCGACGAAGTGATGACCGGTTTCCGCGTCGGTCTGCAAGGCGCACAGGGCCATTACGGCATCAAACCCGATCTGGTCACGCTCGGTAAGGTGATGGGTGGTGGACTGCCTGCAGCGGCTTTTGGCGGGCGGCGCGATATCATGCAATGCCTCGCGCCGCTCGGCGCGGTTTACCAGGCGGGCACCCTGTCCGGCAATCCGGTGGCGGTGGCGGCCGGGCTGGCCACACTGAAACTTGTGCAACAACCTGGCTTTTACGAGCGCCTGTCGCAACTGGCGAACCAGCTCACCGAAGGCTTGACCGCGGCGGCGAAGAAGCGCGGCATTCCGTTCTGTGCGCAAGCAGTGGGCGGCATGTTCGGTCTGTATTTCAGCAAGTCTCTGCCAACCGGCTACGGCGAAGTGATGAGTTGCGACAAGGAAGCGTTCAACCGTTTCTTTCACGCGATGCTGGATGCGGGTCACTATCTCGCGCCGTCGGCATTCGAGGCAGGCTTTGTGTCCGCAGCTCATACCGATGCGGACATTGCAGCTACGGTTGCGGCTGCCGACAAGATTTTTGCCAACTGGTAATGGGGCTGTTTTCGCAGGCAGCGTTCTACACGACGGTAAACCATTTAAGAGATTTGCCGCAGCACGGCGGCATGGAAGTGGCGTTCGTCGGGCGCTCCAACGCGGGCAAGTCGAGCGCGATCAACACGCTGGCGAACCATGTGCGGTTGGCCTACACCAGCAAGACGCCTGGGCGCACCCAGCACCTCAATTACTTTTCGTTGGGTGACGGCAACTTTCTGGTGGACTTGCCGGGCTACGGTTACGCCAAAGTGCCGCCGGACGTTCAACGGCATTGGGAACAATTGCTTGGCGAATACCTCCAAACCCGTGAGGAGCTGGCAGGGCTGGTGATCATCATGGACGCGCGCCACCCGCTGACCGAACTGGACGAGGCCATGCTGGACTGGTTTGCGCCGACCGGCAAGCCGGTGCATGTACTGTTGACCAAATCGGACAAACTCAGTCGCCAGCAAGCAACACTGACCCTGAATCGCGTAAAATCCCATCTGGCCGAACATCTTACGCAGTGCTCTGTGCAGTTGTTTTCCAGTCTGAAAAAGATTGGCATGGAAGAAGCGGAAGGGGTGATTGCCAATTGGTTGCAGCGGATGGGTTCACAATCCCAATAGATAAAAAAAGCCCCTAGTCAAGGGGATTGAGGCTAGGGGCTGAAGTCTTAACATAGCGTTAAGATACACGTTCAGGGAGGAGAAACGTGGAACGATTCACACCGTTCGCAACATAAGATAAGGATTTACTGAAATAGTTCCAGAAAATCTAAATTATTAGGAAAAATTATGCAAACACTCGGAAAATACCCTCACACCAGAATGCGCCGCATGCGCCGCGATCCCTTTTCACGAGACTTGATGCGAGAGCATGTGCTCACATCATCGGATTTCATCTATCCGGTTTTTGTGCTGGAAGGAAGCAATAAAGTCGAGGATGTGAAGTCCATGCCGGGGGTGCAGCGCAAAACTTTGGACCTGCTGCTCAAGGATGCCGAGCAATGTGTCAAGTTGGGGATTCCGGTGATGGCGATTTTTCCGGTGATCGACACCCCGCTGAAAAGCCTTGATGCGCGCGAAGCCTACAACCCGGACGGGCTGGTGCCGCGCGTAGTCGCCGCGCTCAAGAAGAACTTCCCCGAACTCGGCGTGATGACCGACGTGGCGCTCGACCCATATACCAGTCACGGGCAGGATGGCCTGATCGACGACAGCGGTTACGTCATTAACGACGAGACTGTGGAAGTGCTGGCGCATCAGGCGCAAGTCCATGCAATGGCCGGTGCAGATATCGGGGCTCCTTCAGACATGATGGACGGTCGCATCGGCGCGGTGCGTGCCGCGTTGGACCGCAAGGGCTGCATCCACACCCGCATCATGGCCTACTCCGCCAAATACGCCTCAAGCTTCTACGGACCGTTCCGCGATGCGGTCGGTTCCAGCGGCAATCTGGGTTCCGGCAACAAATACACCTAC
>JACREA010000241.1 GCA_016218465.1 Nitrosomonadales bacterium
GCTCGAAAAACGAGGTGCCGCCGCTGACGGTATAGGGCACGCGCTGGGTGCGCAACTGCTCCTCGAAAGCGCGCGACAGGTGATTGCTGCGATACAGGATGGCGTAGTCGGCAAAGCGCGTGCGATGCTCGAACTTGTGCGACATCAGCTTCATCATGACGCTCTCGGCTTCGTGCTCGTCGTCGCGCGCGGCGTAGATGCGGATCGGGTCGCCGATGCCGTGGTCGCTCCACAGCTTCTTCTCGAACACCTTGGTGTTGTGGTTGATCAGGTGGTTTGCCACCTTGAGGATGCGCTGCGAGGAGCGGTAATTCTGTTCCAGTTTGACGACATGCAAATTGGGATAGTCTTTGCGCAGGTTGTGCAGATTCTCGATGCTCGCGCCGCGCCAGGCATAGATCGACTGATCGTCGTCGCCCACCACCGTGAGCGCGGCGCGGCTGCCCGCCAGCAGCTTGATCATTTGATACTGGCAATCGTTGGTGTCCTGATATTCGTCGACCAGCAGGTAGCGCAACCGCTGTTGCCAGCGCAGCAACGCTTCGGGATGCTCCTTGAACAGCACCACCGGAAGATGGATCAAATCGTCGAAGTCCACCGCCTGATAGGCATGCAGCGTTCCCTGATAACGCGAATAAATGCGTGCATGGACTTTTGCTTCATCGTTTTCCGCGATTTGTGCAGCTTGTCCCGGCGAGACGAAAGCCGATTTCCAGTTCGAGATTTGCGTCTGAATGTCGCGGATTTCCTGCTTGTCGCCGGAGTTGGTCAGTTCGCCGACGATCTTCCAGGTGTCGCTGGAATCGAATATAGAGAACTGCGGCTTGTAGCCCAGCAGCCCCGCTTCGGCGCGCAGGATGTTCATGCCCAGCGAATGGAAGGTGCTCACCACCAGCCCCTTGGTATTGGCGCCCTGCGTCAACGTGCCGACGCGTTCGCGCATCTCGTTGGCGGCTTTGTTGGTAAAGGTGATCGCGGCGATGTTGCGCGCCGCATAGCCGCACTGATCGATCAGATAGGCAATTTTGTGGGTGATGACGCGCGTCTTGCCGCTGCCAGCCCCAGCCAGCACCAGCAAAGGGCCGTCGAGGCAGGTTACCGCTTCGCGTTGTACAGGGTTGAGCTTGTTTAACATTTTGCGCTTAACATTCGGAACTGCTTGATGAGCTGGTATTTTCGGAGGTGCGCATGATACCAAAGCCCCCAATGAAACGATGAGGATCAAGCTAAATATTTACCAGCCCCTGCCGATAACTTTAACAAGGATGCGCTTTGGTGCGCAATTCCTCAAAATCAGGAGGTCTATCATGGGAACATTCAACATGGATATGAGCAGCTATGAGATCGAACGCGGTGATCAAATGGCGTCTGGTTACAGCGACGAAGTATTGTGCGCAGGCTGGATTCCCAATCTTGTAAGTAACCAGCCTCGTCCTGAAGAAGCAGCGATGCCAGTATATCTGGCAGAAGTGAATGTGGAAGTATTTCTGCGCAAGATGTACGCCTGTCAGCGTTAGCCCATGCATCTTTTCAGATGCTGTCAGGGGCTTACTTTGACCGACAAACCGAGTTTGCCGATACGCTCGGCGAACGCTTGAAGGTTCTCTGCGGGTAATGCAGAAAGGCGAGGCGCTTCCGGTTGCATCGAGGGGCGCGCCAGGCCATAGAGCAGCACGCCTTGCGGTTTGTGTCCGTCGTGCAGCAGTGACGACACGAACTCAAGGTAGTCGTCTTCGTCCCGCTTGCCGGGCGGCTCACCGTCCAGCGCGAACCAGCAGGTTTGCAGCCAGGCCGGACACAGTGCAATGGCAGCGGCAAGGTTGTCGCGCACTTTGATCATACTGGTTTGTGTGTCGTTGATGAGCCGCATCCCCTCCTCGCTTGCTCGATCCAGCTTGAACCAAACTTCGCCGTTGAGCCTGGACATGACACGCAGGCCTTGCTGGACTTCACTGCGATACAACAAACTGCCATTGGTAATCAGCACGGTTTTTACGATTTCCGGAAACCCCACTGAGTTCCTCACCCGGGCGATGAGTTCGATGACTTGCGCAAACTCTGCACAGCTGGCCGGTTCTCCATTGCCGGATATCGCGATGTCGTTGATGCGCTGCAAACCTTCCGGGACGCGGTGTTTCATGAAATCGCCGTGCAGCAGCTCGTTGAGAAAACCGCGCAGCTCATTTTCCAGAAGAGAAAGGTCAACCGGTGGCGCAGTACCGCGCGTCAAATCCGGAACCTGGCAATAAATGCAGCGCCAGTTGCAGGCGTTGTTGGGGTTGAGGTTGATGCCGACCGATACGCTGCCGGCACGGCGCGATACCACAGGGTAGACATACTTCAACGCAACGCTGTTGCGATCATGATCTGTTGTACTGAGAATGTTGTCTCTTCCGGGCATAATCCAGAGCCTCCTCAAGACTTGCCGAGCGGCAGGTATTTTGCCGGATCAACCGGCTTGCCTAAACGGCGCACTTCAAAATGCAGCTTGACCTGGTCGGTATCCGTTTTGCCCATTGCGGCAATCTTTTGCCCGCGAGTGACGCTCTGCCCTTCCTTCACCAACACTTGATCGTTGTGCGCGTAAGCGCTGAGATAAGTTTTGTTATGTTTAATGATGACCAGCTTGCCATACCCACGCAATCCGCTGCCGCTATACACCACCTTGCCGGGCGCACTGGCGACGACCGGTTGACCGAGCTGGCCGGAAATATCGATGCCCTTGCGATTGGCCGACTCGGAAAAACCGGCAATCAATTTACCTTGAGTGGGCATACCCCAATCCAGCTCAGCTTCCTCGCCGTCACTGGAATCGTCCGATGAAACGGCGGGAGTCGCGACAACAGGCTTGGGTTTGCTATCCACCTTGGCAACTTCTGCTGGCCGGGGTTTGGGCGCCTCCTGAACCTTCCCGATCTGTGCCAAAGCAGCTTCGCTGTAGGGATACTTCACAAGCTTGGGTTGTTCTTTTATCGACGGTTCAGCCGGTTTGGCTTCAGCTACGGCAGATGAGCCGACAGTATTCTGTCTTCCGGGAAACAGGCGGATTTCCTGCCCTATGGAAATAATGCCGGGATCCTTGATGGCATTCAATTCGGCCAGTTCGTGATAATCAAACCCGTAATTGAAAGCAATGCTGTACAACGTATCGCCCTTTTGCACGACATGCACCTCAGGCCGCCAGTCTTTTTCGCGCGTGGCTTTTTTTTGTACAGGTTCTACTACAGCAACACTTTTCTTGCCAGTCTCACTTCTATCGACGATAGGCGCGCGATGTCCGCTCGAGGAGCAGCCAACCAACACAGCCGCTATAACCAACAGCGCGCAATTCCTGCTTTGTTTCATTCCTTCCCCATCTTGAGTGGTACGAATTTCACGGGTTCCAATTTGGTTTCGCGAAACCCCTTTACGTCACGTTCAACCAGGAACAGCCATTGTTCCTGGGTTCCAACCGGCAGTACCATTCTACCACCGACTGCAAGCTGCTCCCGCAATGTTGCCGGCAGTGCTGGTGCTGCAGCGGCCATGACGATTCCGTCGAACGGCGCAGCCTCAGGCAATCCAGTGCTTCCATCGGCATAGCGCCCGCTTACGTTGCGTAATTTCAGTTCGCCCAATTGTTTTCTGGCACGCTCATAAAGCGGCCTGATGCGTTCCACGGTATAGACCTCTTTTGCCACCTGTGCCAGGACAGCCGCCTGATAGCCGCAGCCGGTGCCAATCTCCAGCACGCGGCCAAGCGGCCCCGCCGCGCACAAAACCTCGATCATGCGCGCCACGATGTAAGGCCGGGAAATGGTCTGGTTGAAGTTGATCGGCAGCGACACATCATCATAAGCGCGGCTCGCCAGCGCTTCATCGACGAACAGATGGCGCGGCACTTCGAACATCGCCGCAAGCACTGCTTCGTCCTTGATGCCCTGTTCGCGCAGTCGCTCGATCAAGCGCGCTCGGGTGCGTGTCGAGGTCATGCCGATGCCGTTTACCCGCGTATTCATCCTAAAAACCGTAGCTGAGAATTAATGCTCCAGAAATCTATAGCGTTGCGTGGTGGCATGTGTAGGTGCGAATTTATTCGCACAAAACGCGTTGTTCGTGCGAATAAATTCGCACCTACAAATACCTTAGCTGCGGTTTCCAGGTTCATGTCTAAGTCTGCTCGATCCAGCCACGAACGGCATCGATTTGATTGTATTGTGTGAGATCAATTTGCAGCGGGGTAACCGAGACTCGTTGTTGCGACAAAGCATAAAAATCGGTGTCTTCGCCGGCATCCTGCGCCTTGCCCGCTGCGCCCACCCAATAGACGGTTTCACCGTGCGGATTGCTGGCCTTCACCACAGGCTCGGCCTTGTGCCGCTTGCCGAGGCGCGTCACAGCAATACCATGAAGTAGATCATAAGGAACATCCGGCACATTCACGTTGTGCAGCCAGGGAAGGCTGTGCTTCTGCCTGGCAAAGCGTTGCACCAGATCGGCTGCAACCCTGGCGGCAGTCTCGCAATGGGCGAATTCCTTGCTCACCAATGAAACCGCAATCGAGGGAATGCCCAGCAGAAAACCTTCGGTTGCCGCCGCTACCGTGCCGGAATAAATGGTGTCATCACCCATGTTGGCTCCGGCATTGATGCCGGAAACCACCATGTCCGGCTGCTGATCGAGCATCCCGGTGACCGCGAGGTGCACGCAATCGGTCGGCGTGCCGTTGACGTAATAAAAACCATTGTCGGAACGGCTCAGCTTGAGCGGGCGATCCAGGGTCAGGGAATTACTTGCGCCGCTGCGATCCCGTTCGGGTGCCACGACAATGATTTCGGCGATCTTGGCTAAATGCTCGGCAAGACATGCCAAGCCGGGTGCGAAATAGCCATCGTCATTGCTGATTAAAATGCGCATCGTTGGTCAATAATGAGGTTGAAAGAATCGATGCGATTGTGCCATAAGCGCATGATTATTTGTTACCTGATGCAGGCTCAACGAACTCGAATGTTCCGTTAGCCTTCAAGCGAGACATTGCGTGTTTCCGGCAGGAAAATCAAACCGATCACAAAAGCTGCCGTCAACAGCCCGACCGGATACCACATACCCGACAAGGGGTTGCCCGCCTTCACGCTGAGCAGCGTGATCATGAATGGCGACAAGCCGCCAATCCAGCCAGCACTGAGGTTGTGCGGCAATGCCACCGCCGTATAACGGGTACGTGCCGGGAATAATTCTGCCAGAGTGGCGGTTTGCGGACCGGTGATCAACCCGACGGCAACGACCGGAATCAGCAGCAACAAAAAAATCATTAGACGATTGGTCTGTTTTGGGTCAGCCTGCTCAGTCCAGCCCTCAGCCTTCAGCATCTGCGTGAGCTGCTCGGGTTGATAACCGGCAACCTCGCGTGTGCCAATACGCACCAGGGTAGCATCGGGTGTCTGGTTTGAAAATTTCTGGGCCGGATAGAGAGTGTAAGACACCCCCAGCTTGGCGAGCAATTGCTGGTTACGCTCGCAGTCATTCTTCGTTTCTGTGAACGGATCGTAGCCGCAGGATTGGCCATACAGCGCCACCACCGCCTCGCTGTTGAAGCGCTCCAGCGCAGGGTTGCCGTAATGCATCAAACCTTTGAACACCGGAAATATCGCCAGGCAGCCGACCAGCAGCCCGGCCAGCAACACGGGGCGGCGCCCGATGCGGTCCGACAGCCAGCCGAAATAAATGGTCAGCGGGAACAATACCAGCGTGCTCAATAGCACCAGCATCGAAGCAGTCTGCGGATCCAACCTGACGACGCTTTTCAAATACACGTTGGTGTAAACCTGGGAAGAGAAGAACAGTAACGATCCGCCTGCGGAAATGCAGAAAAACAGTAATGCCATGCGGCCCAGCGTATGTCGATGTGTCAGGCATTCCCGTAACGGTGCTTTCGACAGCGCATGTCTCTCGCGCAAGTGCAGGAACACCGGTGACTCATACATGTTCACCCGGCTCTTGATCGAGACCAGCAACAACACGATGGAAAGCAGGAACGGAACGCGCCATCCCCAGGATTGGAAATCTTCGGCGCTCAAGTACGATTGCAGCAATACCACCTGCAGGGTAGACACCATGATGCCCAGAGGCCCCATCAATTGCAGCACGCTGGTATAGGCGCCGCGTTTGTTGGCCGGTGCATGTTCGGTCAGATAAACCGCCGCGCCACCGATCTCGCCGCCCACCGAAAATCCCTGCAACAAGCGCAACACCAGCAAAAGTATCGGAGCCAGCATACCCACCTTTGTATAGGTGGGTAACAGACCTACGCAGAACGTCGACAGACCCATCAGCACGATGGTGGCTATAAAGATCGGGCGGCGACCATGCTTGTCGCCCAGCGACCCGAACAATGCCGCGCCGAGCGGACGCACCAGCATGCCGACCCCGAAGGTGGCAAGGCTGGCCAGCAGTGCCGCAACCGGATTTTCCTGGGGGAAAAACAATGTGCTGAAATAGGTGGCTAATGAAGCGAACGTGAGGAAGTCATACCATTCCAGAAAAGTCCC
>JACREA010000246.1 GCA_016218465.1 Nitrosomonadales bacterium
ATGAAGCCAATGAGTTTCATGCTGGTGACGTGGTAGCGATTGAGGAATGTCGTCCGCTTGCTAAAACCAAGAGCTGGCGTGTTGCGAAGTTGCTTGAAAGAGCAGCCGCAGTTTAATTGCAGTTTCCGCTTGCGTCTTATCCAGATTCGAATATAATGCGCGGCTTCGTTTCATCGCCGTTAGCGGCGACCTAACCCGAACGGGTTCCAACACGGGCCGCCGTGAGCGGAAAAAGTTTGAGATTAAATAATGATACAAATGCAGTCTGTTTTAGATGTGGCTGACAATACCGGTGCGCGCTCAGTGATGTGCATCAAGGTGTTGGGTGGCTCCAAGCGCCGTTATGCTTCTGTCGGTGATGTCATCAAGGTCAGCATCAGAGATGCAGCTCCGCGTGGCCGCGTAAAGAAGGGCGAGGTTTACAACGCCGTGGTTGTTCGCACAGCTAAAGGCGTGCGCCGCAGTGATGGCTCATTGGTGAAGTTTGATGGCAATGCTGCGGTGTTGTTGAACGCCAAGCTGGAGCCTATCGGCACACGCATATTCGGGCCGGTGACACGCGAGTTGCGTACCGAGAAGTTCATGAAGATCGTTTCGCTGGCACCTGAAGTGCTGTAAGCCCTGAAGTTATGTAATCAGAGACAGATCGAATCGAGGAAAATCATGCGCAAGATCAAGAAAAACGATGACGTTATCGTAATCGCAGGTAAAGACAAGGGTAATCGAGGCAATGTGCTGCGAATCATGGGCGATCATTTGCTGGTAGGCGGCATCAATAAAGTCAAGAAACATCAGAAGCCTAATCCGGTAAAGGGCTTGACGGGCGGGATTGTGGAAAAGGAATTGCCGATTCACATATCGAATGTGGCGATCTATAACGCAGCTGCCAGGAAGGGTGATCGGGTCGGTATTAAAACGCTGGAGGATGGACGCAAGGTTCGCGTGTTCAGGTCTAACGGCGAAATGATTGACGCTAAGGGGTAAGGGCATGGCTCGTTTGTATGAGTTTTACAAAGACAAGGTCACCAAGGACCTGATGAAGCAGTTCGGCTATAAGTCTGCCATGGAAGTGCCGCGTATCGAGAAGATCACCCTGAATATGGGTGTGGGCGAGGCGGTGGCAGACAAGAAGGTGATGGAATTCGCGGTAGGTGATATGCAAAAGATCGCCGGCCAGAAGCCGGTGGTCACAATGTCCAAGAAGTCCATTGCCGGGTTCAAGATTCGCGAAGGTTATCCGGTCGGCTGCAAAGTGACATTGCGCAAACAGCGCATGTATGAGTTCCTGGATCGCCTGATTTCCGTTGCGATTCCGCGTATCCGCGATTTTCGCGGAATTTCAGGAAAATCTTTCGATGGCCGCGGCAACTACAACATGGGCGTGAAAGAGCAAATCATTTTTCCGGAAATCGAATATGAAAAGATTGATGCGTTGCGTGGTATGAACATTACCATCACCACCTCCGCGAAGACTGACGAAGAGGCTAAGGCTCTTTTGATGGCATTCAAACTCCCATTAAAGAAATGAGGGAATACTAATGGCTAAGATGGCATTGATTAACCGCGAACAAAAACGCCGCGACACTGTAAAGAAATTTGCAGCCAAGCGCGCGGAACTGCTGGCAGCGATTTCCAGCATGAAGCTCAGCGAGGAAGAGCGTGCCGCTGCGCGCCTGAAGCTGCAAGCTTTGCCAAGAAATTCCAGCCCGGTGCGCCTGCGCAATCGCTGCGCATTGACTGGCCGTCCGCGTGGTACATACAGGAAGTTTGGTTTGGGGCGTATCAAGGTGCGTGAATTCGCAATGCGCGGTGAAATACCCGGTATCGTTAAGGCAAGCTGGTAGGAGAAATTATATGAGTATGAGTGATCCAATCTCCGACATGTTGACGCGCATTCGCAATGCGCAGCTTGCGGAAAAAGCCACAGTGGTAATGCCTTCCTCAAAGTTGAAGGCGGCTATTGCCGGGGTGCTGAAAGATGAAGGCTATGTGGATGGCTTCAGTGTCATCAAGGGTGAAGGCGGGAAAGCTACACTGGAAATCAGTCTGAAGTATTACAGCGGTAGCCCGGTAATCGAAAAAATTCAACGCGTCAGCCGCCCGGGCCTGCGTATATACAAGGGTTCCAATGATATCCCCAAGGTAATGAATGGCTTGGGTATTGCAATTGTATCCACTTCCAAGGGTTTGATGACCGACCGCAAAGCGCGCGCCAATGGTATTGGCGGTGAAGTGCTGTGCGTAGTCGCGTAGCGAGGTAAACATGTCTAGAGTTGCCAAGAATCCTGTCGCAGTTCCGAGCGGTGTAGAAATTGCACTGGCTGCGGGTGAAATTTCGGTAAAGGGTCCGATGGGCACCCTTAAGCAAGCCTTGTCGGGTGAAGTGAGCGTAGTTCGCGAGGGCAACAATTTGTTGTGCAAAGCGCAAAACGACTCCACGCAAGCCGATGCGATGTCCGGTACGATCCGCGCATTGCTGGCTAACATGGTGCAGGGTGTGAGCAAGGGTTTTGAGCGCAAGCTGACTTTGGTTGGTGTGGGTTATCGCGCGCAAGCTGCAGGTGACACTTTAAACCTGACGCTGGGATATTCTCATCCGGTTTCCTACAAGATGCCTGCTGGCATCAAGGTGGAAACTCCAACCCAAACTGAAATTGTGTTGAAGGGCGCCGACAAGCAGCGTGTCGGACAAGTTGCTGCTGAAATTCGCGCCTTCCGTGAACCAGAGCCATACAAGGGCAAAGGTGTTCGCTATAGCGATGAAGTGGTGATCCTGAAAGAAACCAAGAAGAAATAGTTGAGGCTGATATGTTAAACAAAAAAGAAGCGCGTCAGCGCAGGGCTCGCAAAACCCGTGCACGTATTGCCGAGAAGAAAACAGTTCGTTTGGCAATTCACCGTACTAATTTGCATATTTATGCCCAAGTGCTTTCTGAGTGTGGCACCAAAGTATTGGCTAGTGCGTCCAGCGTTGAAGCTGAAGTTCGCAAGGATTTGGCGAACGGTGGCAACAAGGCTGCTGCCGCTGTAGTGGGCAAGCGTATCGCTGAAAAAGCCAAGAGCGCGGGAATCAATCAGGTTGCGTTTGATCGTTCCGGTAACCGGTACCATGGTCGTGTTAAAGCGTTGGCTGAAGCTGCGCGAGAACATGGTCTGCAGTTCTAATTGGAGTTGAATGATGGCTAAGCCGCAAGGAAAAATGCAGCAACAAGCAGAGCGTGATGACGGTTTGATCGAAAAAATGATCTCCGTAAACCGTGTCACCAAGGTGGTTAAAGGTGGCCGTATCATGGGCTTTGCCGCTTTGACCGTGGTAGGTGACGGGGATGGCCGCGTGGCGATGGGCAAAGGAAAATCCAAGGAAGTCCCGGTTGCCGTGCAAAAGGCGATGGATGAGGCGCGCCGCAATCTGGCCAAGATAAGCTTGAAAAATGGCACCTTGCACCACACGGTGATCGGCAAGCATGGCGCAGCTAAGGTATTGATGCAACCTGCGTCCGAAGGCACAGGCATTATCGCAGGTGGCGCGATGCGTGCAGTGTTTGAGGCTGTGGGCGTGCGCGACGTATTGGCCAAGTGTATCGGTTCGAGCAATCCATACAACGTGGTGCGTGCCACGCTGAACGGCCTGAAAGCAATGAATTCTCCGTCCGAGATTGCCGCCAAGCGCGGTAAGAACGTCGAAGAAATATTGGGGTAAGACATGGCAAAGACAAACAGCAAGACTTTAAAGGTGACGCAGACCAAAAGCCTGATCGGCACCAAAAAATCGCATCGCGACACCATTCGCGGCTTAGGGTTGCGTCATATCAATCATACCGTGCAACTGGAAGATACGCCCTGCGTGCGCGGCATGATCAACAAGGTTTTTTATATGGTTAAGTGCGAGGCATAACAAATGCAACTCAATAATATTCAACCTGCGCAAGGCGCCAAGCATGCCAAACGTCGCGTCGGTCGCGGTATCGGCTCCGGTTTGGGCAAGACCGGCGGTCGTGGCCACAAGGGGCAAAAGTCCCGTTCCGGCGGTTTCCATAAGGTTGGCTTTGAAGGCGGTCAGATGCCGCTGCAGCGCCGTTTGCCGAAGCGCGGCTTTGTTTCGCTGACGCGCGGTGACACAGCGCAAGTGCGCTTGTCAGACCTGCAGAAGATGCCGGTCGACAGCATTGATCTGCTGGCGCTAAAGCAGGCGGGCATTGTTCATCCGAATGCATTGACTGCCAAGGTAATATTGTGCGGTGAAATTTCCCGTGCCGTAAAGCTGCAAGGCTTGCTGGCAACAAAAGGTGCGCGTGCAGCGATTGAAACCGCTGGCGGTAGCGTCGCTGAGTAGGCTATACGTGAGCACAGTTAACAAGGGTGTAAGCAAAGGAAAGTATGGCGATTTAAGCCAGCGCCTCTGGTTTCTGCTAGGTGCGTTGGTAGTGTTCCGTGTTGGTGCGCATATTCCGGTGCCTGGCATAGACCCGATTGTATTGGCTGATTTATTCAAGTCACAGAAAAATGGTATTTTGGGGATGTTCAACATGTTCTCAGGCGGGGCGTTATCGCGCTTTACTATTTTTGCCTTGGGTATCATGCCTTACATTTCTGCATCAATCATCATGCAGTTGGGTGCGATAGCGGTTCCGCAACTTGAGCAATTGAAGAAAGAAGGCGAAGCGGGTCGCCGCAAGATGACGCAGTACACTCGATATGGAACGTTGGCTTTGGCTTTGTTTCAGGCCTTTGGTATATCGGTGGCATTGCAGTCGCAACCGGGGTTAGTGCCAAACCCCGGCGCAATGTTCCAGTTGACATCGGTGATAACCCTGGTGACCGGGACGATGTTCCTGATGTGGCTGGGCGAGCAGATTACTGAGCGCGGTTTGGGCAACGGTATTTCGCTGATTATTTTTGCAGGTATCGCGGCGGGATTGCCAAGAGCAATCGGCAGTACTTTGGAATTGGCGCGTACCGGGGCTTTCTCCATCCCGCTGGTATTGTTGCTGTTTTTCGGCGCAATTGCCGTGACAGCCTTGGTGGTGTTTGTAGAGCGAGGTCAGCGCAAAATTCTGGTGAATTACGCCAAGAGGCAGGTAGGTAACAAGATTTATGGCGGGCAAAGCTCACACCTGCCATTGAAGATAAATATGGCTGGGGTTATTCCGCCGATTTTCGCTTCCAGCATTATTCTGTTTCCCGCGACGATTGCGGGCTGGTTCGGAAGCGGTAAGGGGATGGGTTGGCTGAAGGATATCAGTGACAAGCTTTCTCCTGGGCAGCCGATTTATGTGTTGGTGTATGCCGCAGCGATTGTGTTTTTCTGTTTTTTCTATACGGCATTGGTGTTCAGCCCAAAAGAGACGGCGGATAACCTGAAGAAGAGCGGCGCTTTTTTACCGGGAATTCGCCCCGGCGACCAAACTGCGAGCTATGTTGAAAAGATCATGTTGCGCTTGACGATGGTGGGCGCGGTGTACATTACCCTGGTCTGTTTGCTGCCGGAGTTTCTGGTGGTGAAGTGGAATGTTCCGTTTTATTTTGGCGGCACTTCATTGTTAATTCTGGTGGTGGTGACGATGGATTTTATGTCGCAAGTGCAATCCTACTTGATGACACACCAGTATGAAGGCTTGCTGAAGAAGGCTAATTTCAAAGGTGGATTATCGAGCTAATGTCAAAAGAAGACGTGATACAGATGCAGGGCGAGGTAGATGACTCGTTGCCAAATGCGACGTTCCGCATCAAGCTGGACAAAGGTCATGAGGAATTGCGGCATATTTCTGGAAAAATGCGAATGCACTATATTCGTATTCTCCCTGGCGACAAGGTGAACGTTGAGTTGACACCATATGATTTGAGCAAGGCGCGCATTGTGTTCCGCGCCAAATAGTTGAGCGAGTAAGGAGAAGGAAAATGAGAGTCCAAGCATCAGTAAAAAAGATATGCCGTAATTGCAAAATTGTTATTCGCAAGCGCGTGGTGCGAGTAATTTGCACTGAGCCGCGCCACAAGCAACGCCAGGGTTAATTGAACCAAGTGCCTGATTGAGAAGGACTGGCTTTGAGTGTTATAATTTTTTCATTTTTAAAAGATAGGGTAGCTGCATGGCACGTATAGCAGGGGTCAATATCCCAAACCATCAACACGCTGTGATCGCATTGACTGCAATCTACGGGATCGGACGAACCCGCTCGCAACATATTTGCGCAGCGGCTGGAGTGAATGCAGCCACCAAAATGAAAGATCTGACCGATGCGGAAGTGGAAAAACTGCGTGAACAGGTTGCCAAAGTTTCGGTTGAGGGCGATCTGCGTCGTGAAGTGACCATGAGCATCAAGCGCCTGATGGACTTGGGTTGCTATCGCGGTGTGCGTCATCGTCGCGGTTTGCCTTGCCGGGGCCAGCGCACTCGCACTAACGCACGTACCCGCAAGGGACCGCGCAAGGCGATTGCCGGGGCCAAGAAGTAAGTTTGCTATAACGCATTAGAGGATTAGAGTATGGTCAAGCCAAGCACAAAAGTACGCAAGAAAGTCAAAAAAAATGTGGCGGAAGGCATCGCGCACGTTCATGCGTCTTTTAACAATACCATCGTTACCATTACCGACCGTCAGGGTAATACCTTGGCATGGTCTACCAGTGGAGCGAATGGCTTTAAGGGTTCTCGCAAGAGTACTCCATTTGCTGCGCAGGTTGCGGCTGAAACAGTCGGTAAATCTGCCGCCGAATGCGGCGTCAAGAATATTGAAGTGCGTATCAAAGGACCCGGCCCTGGTCGCGAATCCGCAGTGCGCGCATTGAACGCGGCTGGTTTTAAGATCACCAGTATTTCCGATATAACACCGGTACCGCACAACGGCTGCCGTCCGCCTAAAAAGCGTCGTATCTAATTTTTTGGGAGTCGATTTTGGCTAGAAATCTTGATGCAAAGTGCCGTCAGTGCCGCCGTGAAGGCGAAAAGCTGTTTCTGAAGGGTGAGAAATGTTTTACCGACAAGTGTGCTGTTGAGCGCAGGGCCTATCCGCCTGGTCAACACGGTCAAAAGAAAAACACGCGTTTATCCGAGTACGGCGGCCAGTTGCGTGAAAAACAAAAAGTACGCCGTATTTATGGCGTGCTCGAAAAGCAATTCCGTCTGACTTACAAACAGGCGGAAAGTCAGCGCGGCATTACCGGTGAGAGTTTGTTGCAGATTCTGGAATCGCGGCTGGACAATGTTTCCTATCGCATGGGTTTCGGAGTATCTCGTGCGGAAGCGCGCCAAGTGGTGCGCCATAACGGTTTGCTAGTGAACGGCAAGCGTGTGAATATCCCTTCTTATCAAGTGCGTCCCGGTGACGTGGTTGAAGTGGCCGAAAAATCCAAAGCCCAATTGCGTATCAAAGCAGCGCTGACTGCGGCTGAGCAGCGCGGTTTCCCGGAATGGATCGAAATGGACACCAAAGCGCTCAAGGGAACATATAAAGCCAAGCCACAACGTGCCGAACTACCTGCAACCATCAACGAGCATCTTGTAGTTGAGTTGTATTCCAAGTAATCCACGCGGAGTAGCGTATGCCTAAGAATGAATTTTTGAAACCACGCATCATTGATGTACAAAAGATATCCGACACCCAAGCCAAGGTTGTGATGGAGCCTTTCGAGCGAGGTTACGGCCATACATTGGGCAATGCATTGCGCCGCATCCTGTTGTCTTCCATGCCAGGCGCCGCACCGACAGAGGTAAAAATTGCCGGCGTGCTGCATGAGTATGCGACCATTGATGGCGTTCAGGAAGATGTCGTGGATATTCTGTTGAACCTCAAGGGTGTTGTGCTGCGTTTGCATAACACTCCGGAAGTGGTGTTAACCCTGAAAAAATCGGGTCAAGGTGTTGTGACAGCGGCTGATATCAGCGGCAATGCAGATGTCGAGGTGGTAAATCCTGATCATGTGATCGCGCATCTGACTGCCGGTGGCAAGCTGGATATGCAAATCAAGGTCGAGCAGGGTCGCGGCTCTGTGTCGGCAATTTCCCGTCAGGCTTCCAATGAATCGCGCGCCGTCGGCCATATCGCACTGGACGCATCATTTAGCCCGGTCAGCCGTGTGAGCTATGCAGTTGAGAGCGCGCGTGTAGAACAGCGCACAGACCTTGATAAGCTGGTGCTGCACATTGAAACCAATGGAGCAGTTGATCCTGAACAAGCGATTCGCAATGCAGCGCGTATTCTGGTGGATCAATTCTCGGTGTTCGCCGCGCTTGAAGGAACTGAGCCTGTTGTAGAGAAGGTTCAAACACCCAAGGTTGATCCGATCCTGCTGCGTCCGGTGGATGATCTGGAACTGACACCGCGTTCCTACATTTGCCTCAAGGCACAAAGTATCCACTACATTGGCGATCTGATCCAGTACACGGAAAATGATTTGCTGCGCACCCCGAACCTGGGCCGCAAGTCGCTGAACGAAATTAAACAGGTTCTCGCCGAGCACAACTTGTCGCTGGGTATGAAACTGGAGAACTGGCCTGTTGCTGCCGTTTAAAGCAGTACAATATTATGAGAAGTCCGCTTGAAGCAGATACATAAGTCCGCTTTAAGTAAATACAGGAAGGTAAGAGGGGTAAAAAATTATGCGCCACCGTTTAGGCTTAAGAAAACTCAACCGCACCAGCAGCCACCGTTTGGCAATGTTCCGTAATATGACCGTTTCTCTGTTGCGTCACGAAGCCATCAAGACTACATTGCCTAAAGCCAAGGAGCTGCGCCGTGTAGCGGAACCTATCCTGACACTGGGCAAGACCCCAAGCTTGGCCAATCGCCGTCTGGCATTTGCCCGTCTGCGTGACCGTGAGATGGTTGTCAAGTTGTTCGATGAACTTGGCCCTCGCTATGCAGCGCGCAACGGCGGCTATTTGCGCATTCTCAAATTCGGTTTCCGTCAGGGGGATAACGCCCCGATGGCGCTGGTTGAGTTGATGGACCGTCCCGCAGAAGCAACGGCTGTTGACGCTGAGTAATTAGCTGTAATGCTTCACCGTTAAAGAAAAAGCCGGATAACTCCGGCTTTTTACATTTTTCGATACGCTTAACAGGAGGCGCAAATGGCAAACTGGTTCGAAGACAACTCACTATCCATAGGCCGCACCCCGCCGGTGCGCCTCAACAGCATAACCGATGGCGCGCCTGCCACCATTCTCGCCAAGATCGAAGGGCGCAACCCTGCCTATTCCGTCAAATGCCGCATCGGTGCAGCAATGATCTGGGATGCCGAACGGCGCGGCCTGCTTGGCCCGGACAAAAAACTCGTCGAACCTACCAGCGGCAATACTGGTATCGCGCTGGCATTCGTAGCCGTCGCGCGTGGCATCCCTCTCACCCTGACCATGCCGGAAACCATGAGCATCGAACGGCGCAAATTGCTGGTTGCCTACGGCGCCACGCTGGTACTCACCGAAGGGGCCAAGGGCATGAAGGGCGCAATAGCCAAAGCCGAAGAAATTGTTGCCTCCGACCCGGAGCATTACATCCTGTTGCAACAGTTCAAAAAACCGGCCAATCCCGCCATCCATGAACAAACCACAGGTCCGGAAATCTGGAACGATACCGACGGAAAGGTCGATATATTTGTGTCGGGTGTTGGAACGGGGGGGGCACGATCACCGGCGTGTCGCGCTATCTCAAGCGCCAGGGCAAACCCATTACTTCCGTTGCAGTGGAACCATCAGCCAGCCCAGTCCTCACCCAGCAACGCGCCGGTGAACCACTGAAGCCTGCACCGCACAAAATCCAGGGGCTTGGCGCCGATTTCGTGCCGGACACCCTCGATATGTCGCTGGTGGACGAAATCGAACAAGTCAGTAACGAAGATGCGGTGCTGTATGCGCGCCGCCTGACACGTGAGGAAGGCATTCTCTCTGGCATCTCATGCGGTGCGGCTGTCGCTGCCGCCGTGCGTCAGGCCAGGCGTCCAGAGAATGCAGGCAAGACCATCGTCGTCATTCTGCCCGACTCCGGCGAACGCTACCTCAGTTCGATACTGTTTGAGGGGATGTTTGATGAAAAGGGGGTTGTGGCGTAAATCGGTAGGGGAGTGATTTATCACGCCCTTTTTCCGATACATAAATAGATCAGGGCGTGATGAATCACGCCCCGAAAGGTGAGTTGCAGCAAGAGCGCAAAAACCAGATAACACGCGGACTTTCACCGCAATGCAAGCATCCAACTGCGGTTTTCAGGATCATTGTCCGGTAAATGACTTGATGATCCGCAGCGATTTGTCTGTCGCGCCGCGATTGAATTTCACAAATCCGGCGCACTTTTTTTGCATTTCGCACAAACTGTCCGGATTGCCTAGCAGGCGTTGTAGTTCTGCAACCAGCCCGTCGCTGTTTTGCACCTGCACAGCGGCTCCGGCGCCAATCGCCAAGCGCGTCGCTTCGGCGAAATTGTGGGTGTGTGGACCTATCAATACCGGTGTGCCGACTGCACAGGCTTCAATCAAATTCTGTCCGCCATAAGGTAGCAGGCTGCCGCCGATGAAGGCGAGATCAGCGGCAGCGTAGTAGGCAAACATCTCTCCCATGCTGTCTCCAAGCACTACCTGAACCTCTGCCGAAACTGTGCGGTTTGCGCTCCTGTACTGAAACGCGATACTGCGTTGGTCGAGCAAATGCGCGACCTCGGCGAAACGTTGCGGGTGTCGCGGCACGATAACCAGCAGCAAGTCCGGAATGTGTATTTTTTTCAGCGCATTGAGCAGCAACTCCTCTTCACCATCGCGGGTGCTCGCGGCAAGAAAAACCTTGCGCGCCATGCCGAATTGTTCGCGCAGCTGCCTGCCCAGTTCCAGCATGGCGGGCTGCGGCACGATGTCAAACTTGAGATTGCCCATTACCGATACATCCCGTGCGCCGAGATTGGTCAGGCGTGCGGCATCGTCAGCAGTTTGTGCGGCGATGGCAGCGAGTTCGCTCAGTGCGTTATGGGTTAGGTGGGAAAAACGCGCATAACCCCGCGCAGATTTTTCCGACATGCGCGCATTCAGCAGCAGCAGCGGCGCGCCGGTTTTGTGGCAGGCATGAATCAGGTTAAACCAGATTTCCGTTTCCATCAGGATGCCGAGTTGCGGACGGAAGTGGCGCAAAAAATTATTTACCGCGAACGGATAGTCGTAGGGCAGATACACGCGCAGCACGCTGTTGCCATATAGCTGTTCGCCGGCGGCGCGTCCGGTGGGAGTGGTATGGGTAAGCAGGATTTGATGGCCGGGATAGGTTGCGCACAGCCGGGTGACGAGGCTTTGCGTGGCGCGGGTTTCGCCTACCGAGACGGCATGCAGCCAGATAACCGGCTTGTCGCTGCGTATGGAGTAAAAGCCGAAACGCTCGCCGACGTGGCGCAGATATTCCGGCTGTTTGCGCGCGCGCCAAAGCAGGCGCAGAAAAATGTATGGCAGTAGCAACCACAGCACTACCGTATAAAAAAATCTCATTCGATGCCGTTCACAGGTCTCTGCAATATTGCGAATGGTAGTGTTGTTGCGCAAGCTACTCAAGAAAAACATTTGTTGCTATTTCCCGCGCCCACTAGCCGCCCTGACACGGTGTTGCGAAGCATCCGGTGCGGGAAGGGCGGCAGCGGTTGCTCCCGCACTAGGAGGGCTGCGCCCCACCGTGTCACAACTGCTAGAATGCTGTTATTACGTTGGCTGTTGTCCGGCAGGCTGCTGGTGTTCGGTAATTGCATAGATTCCAATAATGAAAATTCTTGTTGTAAGGTTGTCTTCGTTAGGTGACATTCTTCACCTGTTTCCAGCCGTCAGTGATTTGCATGGCCATTTTCCGGATGCGGAGATTCACTGGCTGGTAGAGCCCGCCTTTGCCGAACTGGCAGGCTGGCATTCGGCTGTAAAAAAAGTAATTGTAGTGCCGTTGCGCGCCCATAAAAAAAATTGGTGGAAAGCTCCAGCTTTGCTAACTAAGCTGCGCCGGCAACTGCAAGCGGAAAATTACGATATTGTGCTGGATGCGCAGGGGCTGCTTAAAAGTGCGCTGCTGGCGCGACTGGCCGGTGCCGCCGTATTTGGCTTTCATGCCGACAGTGCACGCGAATCTTTAGCGGCACAGTTTTATCAGAAGACTGCCAAGGTTCCGGATGGTTTGCATGTGATCGAAAAAAATCGCCAACTTGTGGCGGCTTTGACACGGTGTTGCGAAGCATCCGGTGCGGGAAGAGGGTCAAGCAGGCAATCCCCGCAGCGGATGCTCGCAAAAGCCGCCTCGCACCCGCTCCCGCTCCCGCAATCGGCTGGCTGCGTCATAACCAGCGACTTGGCGAGAGTTGTTGGCTCGCCTAGTCGAATGGCTAGTAGTTCTACCAGTAACGTGTCGCGGGATGCGGCGCGAATTTTTGGAATTGACGCCGCACAGCCAGCCGACTTTGGTTTGGATAAATTTCGCCAACAGCAGTTGCAGGTCGTTCTTGGCGGTGAACTCAAAGAAACAACCAGGCAGCCCTACGTGGTATTGCTGCATGGAACAACCTGGAACAGCAAATACTGGCCGGAATCATCGTGGCTGGAGTTGATTCGCCTGCTGGCACAACAGGGCTGGCGATGCTTATTGCCATGGGGAAATGAGAGCGAACGTCTGCGAGCGCAACGTTTGCAGGTGGCTGGTGGTGAATATGCTCAGGTATTGCCCAGGCTGTCGCTGACCGAATTGATGAGCGTACTACTGCACGCTCGCGCATTCATCAGTGTGGAAACCGGCATCGGCCATCTGGCTGCGGCGCTCGATGTGCCGGGCATCATGCTGCATGGCCCGACTGATCCGGGTTATAGCGGTATCCTCGGCAAGTCGTGCCAGCACATTACCAGTGGTATTGACTGTTCACCGTGCTTTGAGCGCGATTGCCCCAAGCTTGAAGTGCCGGATGGAATTCCGCCTTGCCAGCAAGCAATCACTGCACAGCAAGTTTATGTGCGGTGCCTGGCATTGCTTGCCACAAACACTGGGGAGTTTTCTTAGGGCTCGTTAATGAATAACTGTGGCAACCCTCCGGGCTGTGGCCGCTTTGGGCGCATCCCGGTGTTGCGAACCGCTTGTTGTGAATGACACAACCGCGCGTCTCGCGCCTTGGCCTGCGCCCAAAGCGGCCACAGCGTATGCCACAGTTATTCATTAACGAGCCCTTAGCAAACTGTTAAAATCCATGCCGTTTGATCTACGGTAAAGTTGCATGACGTATTACGCCCCGCTGGTTAGCGCACTGGTAACGCTGGTGCTGACGTTCGTTTTGACGACGGGCAAGGCTGGCATCATTGTTCAGGACATCCCCAACGAACGCTCGCTGCATGACAAGCCGATTCCGCGTGTCGGCGGCGTTGCGTTGATGGCGGGCGTAATGTCCGGCTGGATACTGCTGTTCGGATCATTGGCGTGGTGGACCGCGTTGCCTGCATTGGGTTTGTTTGTATTGTCGCTGGCAGATGATGTGCGCGGCCTGTCGCCGCGAATGCGCCTGATCGGCCATTTCATTGCCGCGCTGGTTGCCGTGTCAGGCGCTGGTGTGGCGCTGTTGTGGTTCATTCCAGTGTTGCTGTTTGTCGTATGGATGACCAACCTGTACAACTTCATGGATGGCTCGGATGGACTGTCTGGCGGCATGGCTCTGTTCGGGTTCGGCTGCTACGGGGTTGGCGCATGGCTGGCTGGAAACGGGGCGTTTGCGCTGCTGAATTTTTCGGTTGCGGCGGCGGCGCTGGGCTTTTTGTTTTTCAATTTTCATCCTGCCAAAGTATTCATGGGCGATGCCGGTTCGATTCCGCTGGGGTTTATTGCCGCTGCGCTCGGCGTATGGGGCTGGCAACAAGGCTATTGGCCATTCTGGTTCCCGCTGCTGGTATTTTCGCCGTTTGTGGCCGATGCAACCGTAACACTGCTTAAGCGCGCGCGGCGCGGCGAAAAACTTTCACAGGCGCATCGCAGCCATTATTACCAGCGGCTGGTGCAGATGGGCTGCGGTCATCGCAACACCGCGCTCGCCGAATACGCGCTGATGTTGCTGGCTGGCGCATCCGCTTTGTGGGGAATCGGCCTGCATCGCGAAGGGCAGGGCAGCCTGTTGCTGGGCTGGGGTATTGTCTATCTCGCGCTGATGTGGCGGATAGATAAGCATTGGCAGAAATATCAATTTGCCAGAAAAAAGGTTACCGATGTTTAAATTCAATATGCGCACCATCCTGGCTGTACTGCACGATGCCGTTGCGGCGGCTCTGGCGTGGATATTTGCTTATTTGCTGCGGTTTAACTTCGAGCTACCTGGCAATTTTGCCGCTGAATTGCGCCTGACCCTGATCTGGGTCGTCCCGTTGCAGGTCATTATTTTCTGGCGATTCAACCTGTATCGCGGCATCTGGCGCTATGCCAGCACCACCGACCTGCGCCGCATTTTTCTGGCTGTCATGTTGTCTGCGGCAGCCATCCCGCTGATGTTCTGGATGTTGCGCCTGGGCCTGGTGATCCCGCGCTCGGTGCTGGTCATCAACCCGCTGCTGCTGATCCTGCTGATGGGTGGCAGCCGCTTTGTTTATCGCATGTGGAAAGAGAAGGTGCTGTACGGCGATATCAAGCTGCACGGTGAACCTGTGCTGGTGCTTGGCGCGGGCGATGCAGCGGCGAGCCTGGCAAAGGAGTTGACCAAGAGCAGCGACTGGCGGTTGGTCGGTTTTCTGGATGACAACAGCGAACGCCACGGGCGCACGTTGAACGGCATCCGTGTGCTGGGCGGGCTGGATAGCCTGCCGGAATGGGCCGAGCGGCTTGGCGTGTCGCAAGTGATTATCGCCATGCCGTCCAGCTCGCACCAGCAGCGCAAACGCGCGGTTCAGTTGTGCAACGTCGCAAAAGTGAAAGCGCTCACCGTGCCGTCTTTTGATGACTTGATGAGCGGCAAAGTGGCGGTGTCGCAACTGCGCGCGATCGAGCTGGACGATTTGCTGGGGCGCGATCCGGTGGTGCTGGATGATGCCGGCTTGCATGGTTTGTTGACCGGTAAGGTGGCGCTGGTGACCGGCGCGGGCGGCTCGATAGGTTCGGAGATGTGCCGCCAGATTGCGCGCTTCGCGCCCGCCAGACTGGTGCTGTTTGAGCTGAGTGAATTTTCCCTGTACACCATCGAGCAGGAACTGAAACAGAGTTTTCCGGCATTGGACTTCGTCTGTCTGGTCGGCGATGTGCGCGATGCGGCGCGGGTGGATGAGGTGCTGGCGCAGCATCGTCCGGCGGCGGTGTTCCATGCTGCGGCCTACAAGCATGTGCCGCTGATGGAGCAGCACAATGCCTGGCAGGCAATCCGCAATAACGTGCTGGGCACCTGGACGGTGGCGCGCGCGGCGCAGCAGCATGGTGTCGGCAAGTTCGTGATGATTTCCACCGACAAGGCGGTGAACCCCACCAACGTGATGGGCGCGAGCAAACGCCTGGCCGAGATGGTGTGCCAGGCGCTGCAA